>PWFM01000009.1 GCA_003553895.1 Syntrophomonadaceae bacterium
AGTGGGGCTATATTGCCTTCCAGATCGGCGCCGCCAGGTATGGGGCCATGTATGGTTCTTTTGCCGCCCTGCCTCTGCTCATGCTCTGGATGCACGTGAGCTGGATTATAGTCCTTTTCGGTGCAGAACTTTCTTATGCTAACCATAACGTGGAAAGTTATGAGTTCGAATCTGAAACCACAAATATCAGCCCTTTCAATAAAAAAATCCTTTCCCTCTATATCCTCCAAATGCTAATCGACAATTTTAGAAAAGGTCAAGCCCCGGCCACCCCGGCCCAGATCTCCCACACACTGCATATTCCCAACGTCCTTGTCCGCTCCATTCTTAACGACCTGGTTGAAGCAGGCCTGATCAACACGGTCAAAACTGGGGTCGACAAAGAAAGTTCTTACCAGCCGGCCCTGGATATTAACAAAATCAGTATCAAAACAGCTCTTGAACTGCTGGAACACAGGGGTGCGGATATCTTGATCGCCAAACCTTCACCAACCCTGGACAAATTAAAAAAATCCCTGCACGATTTCTATGCTTTAATTGAAGGATCAGATCACAACAAGCTTCTTAAAGATCTCTAACCGAAAACCCGGCACATCACAGCACAGGGAATCAACATAGCACATAGGGGGTCAGGTACCGGGGGCATTCACCATAAAGAAAAAAACTGATAATATGGTAAGAGAGAGTTTATTATACACATTGCAAATTTAAAGTGAGAGGTGTCTATATCAATGAAAGAACTGCGCCTGTTTTGGAGCATCCTTTTCACGGCAATGATCCTGGCGGCATTTATAGTCCCATATACACCCTTACTGCGTAATTTAACCAGTTTCCACGGCTCGTTTCTGTTCTGGAATATATTTGCTATTATTGTAATTATTTGCATAGGAATAATAACGGCCCGGTGGAGGAATTTCGATGAACGCTAGCACCATATACGTAGCCCTCTTTTTATATTTTATTGTCGGCACCATTATCGCCCGCTATGCCCGCCGGAAAATGGGCCGGGGCATTAACGATTTTTTCCTGGCCGGAAGGACACTGGGTGGCATTGTTGCCGCCCTGACCTACAGCGCTACCACTTACAGTGCTTTTATGCTTATAGGCCTGGCCGGATTCACCTATATAGGGGGAGTCGGGGCTCTTGGCTTCGAACTAATCTACCTTTCGGGACTAATCCTGGTTGCTTTCTTTGGTCCTCGGTTCTGGCTGGCTGGCAAGCGCTACAACTACCTCACTCCCACCGAACTACTCGGTGACCGCTACCAGAGCAAGGCTGTCTCCGCCGTTACAGCGATAGCATCGGTTGTATTCCTCATTCCCTATAGCGCAGTTCAGTTAACTGGTATAGGAGCTCTCGTAGAGGGTATATCCGGAGGAGCGGTTCCCTTCCTGGCCGGCGTCTTTGTCGCTGCGGCAATTGCTGTGTTCTGGACCTGGACAGGCGGGCTGCGGGCGGTGGCCTGGACCGACTCCCTGCAGGGAGCGGTTATGTTGATCGTAGCTACTGCCTCGGTTTTTTTCGTGGTTTACCGGGGCTTCGGCGGTTTCGGACTCATGTTTACCCAGCTGGAAACCGAGTACCCTTCATGGTTAACCGTTCCGGGACCCGGGTTCTTTAACATCCATGCTTTTATCGGCCTGACGCTTCCCTGGTTTTTCTTTTCACTATCTAACCCCCAGGTAAGCCAGCGCCTATTCATGCCCCGCTCTCTCAATCAGATGCGAATCATGGTTATGGGATTCCTGATTTTTGGTTTTATTTATACTCTGGTCTCTATTTTTTGGGGATTTTCCGCCCGCCTACTCCTTCCCGATCTGGAAGTAGCCGATGCCGCAACACCGGCGCTGCTTGGGCTTGATCTGATTCCCACAGCAATTGCCCTGCTGGTTATGCTGGGCATCAGCGCAGCTGCTATTTCCACCGTAAACTCGATCATCCTGACCCTATCCTCAATGATCACACGTGATGTATTCAAAAACCTGGGTGGCAAAACCGATGAAAACCGGGAACTCCTGGTGGGACGGTTTTTCGTGCCTTTATTTACAATGGTAATCCTGGTTTTTGCCACCCTCCGCCTTGATTTAATTGCCGCGCTATCAGTAGCTTCCTCGGCTGGCCTCCTGGTTATGGTCCCGGCCTTGGTCGGCGCTTTTTTCTGGAAAAGAGGCACTCCGGCAGCCGTCCTGGCCAGTGTTATAACGGGAGGAATTGCCGCCACTGTTTTGCAATATACCGGCTATTATCCCCTGGGCTTGTGGCCGGGGGTCTGGAGCGGCCTTATTGCTACTGCTATGTTCATCGGAGTCAGTTATTTTACCAGCCCTCCCCGAGAAAAGGCAGAAGAATTCATCGGATACCTTCAGGGAGAGTTGGACAAAAAGAAGATAATATAAAGAGACTGCGTTAATTCTCCTTAACCAGGACCAGGATCCGGGGCCCCGTAAAGGGAATGCCTGAGGTTGTAAATTGCCCCTTCTTCCAGTTCGAAAACAGCATAGCTTAATTCCGATTCCCTTTGGCCGGCCTGGATACACCAGGTTTCACCAATTCTAGCGGCCCAGATCCCGCCGTTGTAGGTGGGCGCTTCGTGGATATGGCCATGGATAGAAAGGAGGGGCTGTTTTTCCAACAAAAAACGGTAAACCGCCGGATTGCCAACCCGGTTCCCGGTAGCGCAAAGGTCCAGATCTATACCGCTCGGAGAGTCGTGAATCAACCATATTGAAAACCCGATATCTCCAATTTGGTTTGCCATATTTTCCAGGGACTCCTTAACCGATTGCTTTTTACTCAGGTATTCTTCCAGGTCCGCTATGATTGCAATTTCATTATCGCTGTTGATTACTGCCGGTGGTCCGAGTTGGACCGGATCAATGTAGATTTCATTAGGGCCGTCCGGAGCAACCCAGTATTTATAAGCAAAGGGGTAATCCCTGATCCAGGGGCAGCCGCAAAAATGATATCCCTTGACTTCCCTGGCCCGATCAGGTATATAATGCCAGAGCCCTTCCCTGTCTCCCTCTTCCATCTGCGGAATCACAAGTTGGTTGTCATCGTTTCCGAGAATAAGGATTAGCTCTGCTCCCAGCGATCTGATGGTTACAGCATGATCCTTAAGGCGGGGAACGAATGCCACCTGAGCCAGGATGCCCTCATATTTGGGCAGCAGGTCACCGGCTATTAAAACCAGGGCGGGGTTTTCTTCTTTTACCGCTTCGATCAGCATTTCCCAATGCCGTTCCGATTGATGGACGTCGGCCAGGGCCAGTACTTTCATTTAATCTCCTCCCTTAACAGCCCTATCTCTTACCAAACAGGTAGTGGCTGATGAACCATTCATTGCCCTTATTAAAACCAAAAAACTCTGCACAGGACAGGAAAAAAAGACGCCAGTAATTCCACCATTTTTCTGCTTCTTCGGGTCCGTACGTTGTCTTAAACAGCGGCATAATCTGTTCTTTCTGCCGATCCATTTTCTGCAACCAGGCCTCCAGGGTAAGGCGGGAATGATGGCCGGAAAGAGCCCATTGCCTTTCCAGGGCAAAATCTTTTTGGAAGTAGTGAAACAAATCCTCACTGGGCATGGTTCCGCCGGTGAAAAAATGCCTGGCCATCCAATCCCCACCGGTCCGGTTTTCGTAGAGGAAAGGATAAGTATGGTGGCTAAAAATATGGACAAACAGCTTGCCCCCCGGCTTCAGGAAACCGGCGATTTTTTCAAAAAGAGCTTCGTAATTCCGCATATGCTCAAACATTTCCACCGAAACCACCCGGTCATATTCGTCAGGTAGAAAAAGATCGTTGATGTCGGCCTTTATGGCAGAAAGATTGGCCAGGTTTTCTTCTTCGGCTTTGCGCTGGATATAAGCGATCTGGTCAGAGGAATTAGAAACTGCAGTAATTTCAGAAGCCGGATATAGAGGGGCCAGGTAAAGGGCCATTGATCCCCACCCACAGCCTAAATCAAGGATTTTTTGATTGCTGTCAAGTTCAGCTCTCCCGCCTGTGAGTTCTAACATATCTACTTCCGATTGCTCCAGGTGATCCGCCGCCCTTGAAGCCTCGACCGGGCCGCGCCAGTAACCGCAGCTGTATTTCATCATTTTACCCAGGATCGCCTGGAAAAACTCAGGCGGCAATTCGTAATGCTGGACATTAGCATCATCAGTGTGAATAGCAATCGGGCCATGTTTCAGCCCTTCTACAAATTGCTCTTTAAAAGCCCTCCTCTTTTCAATACTCTCAATAGCCTGGTTTTTGACCCTGGCCCGCAAAACCATTTTCACCGCGGTCCGCAGCAGTGGATCAGGCAGGTTTCGGGCCAGAAGTTGATCTAAATTCATATGTTCTCCTCCCGGTAGTGAATCTAAGCTTATATAGAGTATTTTTACAGCAAAACAGCTTTTAAATCAAGCCATTCCAAACGAAAAGAAGCTCAGCATAAAATATATTTCTTTTATAAAATCCGGTTTAAGTGAAGTCAAAACAGACATTCACACTTCAGAAAAAAGTTGTGAAATAGTTTACAATATTTTATAATAGAATTACCTTGTACAGTCCAAACCAATGACTGCTTTTCCTGAAAGGACAACAATGAAATATACACTACACTACCTGCTGACAGACAGCTTAAGCCGCGAGCTTGAGAGCGGCAGGGCGGAGGCCGTGATCGACGAAGAGCAGATTACCATCGCCCCACGGCCCGGTCAGGCTATAGCCATCTCCTACAGGGACATTGAATCAATTTCTCGTGAAGACTACCATATAGAATTTTCTCTGCGGCCGGATGACAAACTGGTGCTGTCAAAACTGGGCAGCCAGTTTGACTCTTTTTACCGAAACGCGGTTTCAAGCCGCAATGAAACCATTCTGCGTGATCTTTTAATGTATGAATCGCTGCGCAAAGACGGCTACAGAGGTCTGGTTGAATACCGTTGCGACCTTACTCCGCCAGTAGAAATGGCTAACTGCGAGCTGCGCCTTTATGAAACAGCCCTGGTTCTCTTACCGGATAGCGGAGAGCTAATCAGAATCCCCTACAGTTTCATTACTTTGATCAAAGAAGATAATTACAGCCTCCTTATTGAAACAGAGTCAGGTGAACGCCTGGCAGTCTCTAAACTGGGGCGACAGCATGACCCCTTCTTCAGGGATCTAAATAGCGCTATAGAACAGCTTGACCTGAAGGCCCAGACTCTTCTAAAAGAATTAGCCCCGGGACAGGGGCCGCTGGCCTTAAGAAAAGCAGCATTACTGCTTAGAGACGGGCGGGCGGCAAAAAAAGCCGAGTTGGACCTGATCAGCACCGAGTTGTGGTCAGAAATAGAAAATAAGCTGGTAGCGGCCGGCATAAAAGAAGAGTATGACTTTCTAAGACCTTATACCCGTCAAGATAAAGTTGCAGTAGGCCTGAAAAGGGGCCTCATGGGAGAATTGACCGGTGAATATATCTGGTTCATGATCCCGGTTTATAACCTGGAAACAACCGGAGGCAAAACAGGTGGCAACGCTATAGCCATTGAAGCGGCTTCAAGCGAAGGCGGAGTTCGGGCCACTTATTTTTTCCAGATTGTATCCCGAAACGAATACCAAACCCTCAAGGCTTCAGGAGAACTGGAAAACTTTGCCGATCAAATTATGTTAGAAATAAACCGCTGCATGCTGCTTATAAATTTTAGGCGTGAGCCAATTTACATTACCGATGCCCAGCTGGTCGAACCCCGCTTTGAAAAATACCGTTATGCTGTGAACAAAATACCTTCATTACAACTGCTGAGGGAGCGTTTTATCGGCCGCATATTTCACCGTTCCATGGAACAGTGGTCCGAAGATGTCCGCGAACTGCTGCGCTTCAACGTAGAAGCAGGCGATGATAGCATTAAGTGGCTAAAAAAAGAAAATATCTAATCATAATTTTAATCCAAAATATGGGGATCCGGGGCTTGTTTAAAAAGGAGGTGATCAAAATAGCCGGATACAAGCAACCTTGCCGCTACTGCAATGAATTAATAGACTCATATGCGAAAAGCTGCCCGCAATGCGGTAAAGTAAACCCCCTCCGATCTTTAAGGTGCCCCCGCTGCCGGCACCCGGTCCGTAAAAGTTGGGCCAAATGCAGCGACTGCGGCCTGTCCCTGGCTCTGGCCTGCCCTCATTGCAAGCAGAAAACATTTTTTGGCGACTACTGCGATCACTGCGATGAAAGGTTAATGGTCATCTGTCGGGCTCCAAACTGTGGTGAACAACAGCCGCCTCTTGAAGAAAAATGCGTTAAGTGCAAGCAACCTTTAACTTAAATATTTCCAGGAGGTAAAGATATGACTATGCAAGCATTTACAAGCAACTTTGCAGACAACAGCACCGAGGCTGGTTTCCAGTTTACCTTTTTCTGCGACAACTGCCGGGACGGCCATAAGACCAGGTTCATCGAATCCAGCACGTATAAGAAAGGCCAAAAAATGAAGGGATTGGGCAACGCAGCCAGGATCGGCGCCTCCCTGCTGGGCAAACACAGCGCCGGCTGGCAAATCGACAGGGCTGCCAATGCTATAACCGGACGTTTTAAAGGAATGAGCCCGGAATGGCACAAGGAACACGAAAAGGCTTTTCAAATAGCCCAAAATGAAGCCAAGGGTTATTTCCACCGCTGCCCGAAGTGTTACAAATGGGTCTGTGAAATGGACTGGAACGAACAAGAAGGGCTTTGCGTCAAAGATGCCCCGAGAGTAAATGTGGAAGTAGCCAGTGCCCGCTCCAGCAAAATGGTCAAAGACATCCAGGAAAAAGCGGACCAGACCCGGGTCTTTGATGGTGAAATTGAAAGCAAGCAAACAATCTGTCCCAATTGCGGAAAACCTTCAGGGGAAGGGAAATTCTGCAATAATTGCGGATCCAACCTGGCCCTGGTAGAATGCGAACGGTGCGGCACAAAGGTCTCAACTGAAAGCCGCTTTTGTGGAGAATGCGGAAACAGGCTTGAATAAAAGTAGATACAAGAACAATCAATAAGCTTATGCAGCATAAAGTCGGGGATGAATAAAGATTAATAAAACGATCGATATTCATCCCCAAAAATTGTGGGGCGGAGGAAGAGACAAAACCTGAAACAAAGTATGACCCAACCGGATGTAACGCCCGATTTAAAGCCTTATGGCATTAACCCGGACCAGAAAACCGTCACCATTTATACCATCAAAAAATTTAAAAGGGGTATGATCATGAACCGCTGGCTGTTAAAAACAGAACCTGGAGAATACAGTTTCAAAGATTTACAAAGAGATAAAAAAACGGTTTGGGACGGGGTTAAAGCGCCGGGAGCATTAAAAAACATGCGCTCCATGAAAAAAGGGGATCAGGCCCTTATCTACCATACCGGGAAAGAAAAAGCTGTGGTGGGAACGGCCCGAATCGCTTCGGACCCTTATCCAGATCCGGAACAGGAGAACGACCGATTCCTGGTAGTGGATATAGAAGCCGGGGAACCTCTGAGAAAACCGGTCACCCTGTCCGCGATCAAAAAATCAAATCTATTTTTCGACTGGGAGCTGGTCAAACAACCCCGCCTATCGATCATGCCGGTCAGTAAAAACCAGTGGGAAATCATAATTGACTGGGGTACGAAACCGGCCCAAAACTAAACCGGGTTTTCATAACGGTAAACAATACCCTCCCAATTTCTAAGCAAGACAAATCCATTCCCAGAAGAAATCTGGCACGATGGAGCAAGAGGCGTCTTACCGAAGCCTGACGGAGTAATAATATAATTTGGCCCTGCCAGGCCTGATGGGGTATTATGCTGTCACAGCACTTTAATACTGAGTCACCAGATATTTCTGCCGTTCCCTCTTGAACTCTTCGATGTCCGGGGCAAAACGTTCCTCGACTTCTTCCGGGCTCAAACCTTCTTCCAGGAAAATTCCCATTTTATCCGTACCCATGATCTTATCAAACATGACTATAACATCATTGCTTTTGGGTACTGTAAAATCGCCCAGTTCAAAAGCGTAAGAGAGAACATAAATCCCCGTTCGGGCCGGGTTGAAACTGTGGTAATCGTTTATCATCAGCCGGACCCCGCCGGCATCATTTCTTTTTTCCGGGACAAATTCCACCCCTTCTAACCCGGCGGCATTCAAACGGGCGGCATAAGCTTCCGCATCAAGGCCCCGGCCGCCAACCCACCGGAACTGGTCGGCCTGAAACACACCGGTCCCTTCCCCCAGGCCTGTGGCCATATAGCCAAATACCGCTTCGAGGTCCGGGATGTTCGGTGAAGTCTGCACCCAGGGAAGCCCGGTGTCTTGATAGATCATCTCCCGGTCATAACCCTGCATGGGCACAACAGTAAGCTCAACCCCGATGTCCCGGTTGAAGTAGCGGGCCAGCTCCCCTACCGTCATTCCGTGGGCCTTGGGCAGAATATCCACTCCTACGAATGATTTAAATCTTTCTTCCATCATGGGGCCGTCCACCAGTTTTCCGCCCAGGGGGTTGGGTCGGTCCAGAACCACCACCTGAACACCATATTCTTGCGCCGCCCGCATGCAGTAGTTAAGGGTGGAGATGTAGGTATAAGAACGGCCCCCGATATCCTGGATATCGTAAACCAGGACCTCGATTCCCTTGAGCATGTCTTCTGTCGGCATCCGGGTCTCTCCGTAGAGGCTGTAGACAGGGATGTTGTAGTCTTCGTGGGTATAGGACTCAACATATTCACCGGCGGCAGCCTTACCATCTAGACCGTGTTCGGGTGCATACAGTGCCTTTAGATCTATATCTTCAGCCGCAAAGAAAAGCTCTTTCGTGCTCTCGCCACCGCTGTTAACACCGCTCTGGTTTGTTACCAGGCCCACTTTCTTATTTCTCAGCAGGTGCCGCTCTTCAGATAAAAGCACTTCACTGCCAAGGCGGAACTCTTCTTCCAATTCTTCCTCTTCCACTGCATCATTTTCCGGCAAGTCTTCATCTGGAAGATCCGCCGGATCATCGGGAGCAATGCCCACCCTGACAGCAAGAAAGGCCAAAAGCATAATTATAATCAACAGGACAAACAGTATTCTGCGCATGGTTACACCTCAGATTTGTATACAAAAACATTGTGATCCAAATCAGGATCAATATCACTGTTTCTTCCGGTATATAACATTTCCCAGGCAATATCAACTATAACCTAACAAAAATCAAGAAGTACTTTTAAAGAAGTGCCTTTCCGGCACAGTTCAAAAGCATCAAAAGCCTGATCATAAGCATAGATACCTGATATCAGGGGTTTAACCTCGATCACCTTTTTTTCCAGGGCCCTCAAAGCTGGGGCAAAAGGTCCACACCTGGAACCTACAACCGTAATTTCATCAAGAACGAGCGGTGTTAAGCTCAGCTCATTATTACCCGCAACAGTGCTTTTCAAAACCACTTTCCCCCGTGGCCTGACCAGTCTCCGGGCCAGCTCAAAACCATCGAGGCTACCGGTAGCTTCAACTACCAGGTCAAAGCTTTGTTCATTAATTTCTTTCTGCCTTAGCAAATCTTCCAGCAATAAAGTCTGAACCTTCTGGGCTGCAACAACATCCAGCTTCTTAGGGTATTTCCCCACCAGGACCACATCAGCCTGGGTCAGGTTTAATACAAGCGCAGAGAGGATACCTAGACTGCCGTCACCTAACACCAGGACCCGGTCGGAAGGCCTGATGTGAACCTGCTCGGTTACTTCAAATGCCGCCGCCAGGGGTTCAGTAAAAACCGCTTCTTTATCACTTACCAGATCAGGCGCAGGGTGCAGGTTTTCCAGGGGCAGGGCCACATACTTAGCCATGCACCCGTCCCTGCCAGTGATACCGATAGCAGTACGCCTTAAGCAGTGGCTCTTTAGCCCCCTCAAGCAGTTGCTGCAAGAACCGCAACCGCAGTTTATCTCACCCACCACTCTGGCTCCTACCTCCAGCCGAGTGTTATCTCTATCCTCATATTTAGCAAAGTCTTTTGTATTAATTTCTTCAATCACACCGCAAAACTCATGCCCCATAACTCCTTCAAAACCCTTGTAACCTTCTAAAATCTCCAGGTCGGTACCGCAAATACCTGCCACAGCCACCCGCACCAGGGCTTCATCTTCCTTAAGGACAGGCCTGAGATAGTCATCTACCAGTTGCAAACCATTTTTATTAAACACAACTGCCTTCATTTTCGGCTTTAGACTCCTCAGAGTTAATACGGTATATACAATTCTATCCTTTTAAAGAAAAAGAGTAAATGCCCTGAGACATAATCCCTATTCGTAATTGTTTCAGTCACGATGCACTTTGTTTATAATCTAGTACCCTCCGGCCAACGCTATACCACCACAGAAGAATATCTCAGAAGAGTTAAAATCCGGAATTGCGGGGGGCATCGGGGACCAGGTTGATCGGAATAAAAGTGTTGAGAAACCATAAAAACTGCAGGGTATAGACAAATAGGGCTGACACCGGTTGTCCTTCATAGTCGGTGAAGACATACTCCAGGGCTTTATAGTAAGTTGCCCGGGCCTGGTATTTACGCCATCGCTGTAATATCCACAATATATCTTCATCGAGGTTATATTCTTTTTCCGAACCTCCCGTTCCTCTTCTGAGCAGGATTCGGCCAGTAAGCAGGTTCAAATCTTGCCACCTGAGCCCTACAACTTCTCTCGTGCTCAAGTTTAACTCAAACTTGGTCAGGAGCATAATCAGGTTCCTGATCCGGTTATAATACTTCTTGGACGGCCTTACCGACAGACTGTCATTGTCTTCTGAAGAATCAAAACCAAAAAACCTCATTTTCAGCACCCCGGATCACTTGATTAACAACACAGAAGAACCGTCCCCCTGTGTTCTTCCTTTCCTGTTCTATGCTCTTATATAAGTACTGTTTCGCCCAGGAAAGTATAAAAACCTTTTCAAAAGCTGGTACTATTACAAAATATAATAAGTGAACGACCTCTTGAGGTCTGCTCCATGATTCCAAAGCGCAGAGTAGGCCGAAGCAAAACAGTAAAGCCGGCCTGATGGCATAAAAAAACCCTTGATTTATAAAGTACTGACGAAAAAAAATATGTTTTATTCCCGGGTTAATTTAAGCCTTGTGGTTATATTCTTTTTGCTTGTTGACATAGATCATAATAACCAGGGCCAGGAACAGGGCTACCGGCAGCAAAGCAACCATAGGAACCAGGTCAGAAGAAAACAGGTTGATCGCTCCCAGGGTGAAAAATACAAGGCTGGAACCGATTTTCAATTTAGCCATGGAGATAACATCGCGCATGCGCACACCCAGGTAAATCCCGAGGGCATCAGCCAGGAGCATCCCGGCCAATACCCCGACCAGGGTTAAAAAAGGCTCCTGGTAGGTGGCCGCATAAACCGCAGAAGCAATCTGGGTTTTATCGCCCATCTCAGCCAATATAAACAAAGAAGTCAGGGCCAAAAAGGAACCCAGGTTTTCCTTAACCGCAATCGGCTCTGTCCCGTTCTTTTTCTCCAGCAGGGTCCAGGCTCCAAAACCGAGGAACACCAGACCGGAAATTATCCTGACAATATCTAAGTTCAACAATTCGCCAAAGATCGCCCCAATATAGATGGCAGCGCCGTTGTTGACCAAAGTGGCTATAAATACAGCTCCCAGGATAGCCCGGGCCCGGTAACAGTTGGCCAAACCAAAGGCCATCAACTGGGATTTGTCGCCCATTTCGGCCAAAAAGATCATTATAAAGGCCCCGAACAAAACAGTCATCTCTTAACCCAGCTCCTCAAAAAATACTCCTTAAAATATATCCCGCCAGAGATACAGGCAGCCTGTACGAAAAAACGAGACTTTAACACGGGATGGATCCGCATTAAAAGTCTCGCCGGTTGACAGAACCAAGTCCAATCAACGGTGGAACCAGGCTTAACAACAAGCCAGGATGTTGATTCCACCTGCACCCGGGGGTGATGGCTACTCCCTTTTAACCTGTAAATGTATTCGTTGTTTTTATTGTCGCAACATGCACTCAATCTAAAAGAAAATATATACCGAAGAAAACCTTTTGTCAAACCTGCCAAGGCTTTTTGAGATAAACACGGCTCTACCCAAATCCCTGCAAAGTAAAACCGGGATAATAGAAACAGCAGATGACAGGAAAAACAACCTGGCCCTTAACAGATGATGATATAATGTAGATAAGATAAAGTTACAGCCCCTTGGCAGAAACAGACGATGACTGATATGTTATCATATAAATAAACAAATAATAATCTTTACAAGTGGGGATGATTCCGTGGTTAATAAGGATTATAATGGCGATAACATGAAAGAGCGCCGGCCCAGAAAGCGGATGAGCCGGCTGAAAAAAGCGATCCTTACCGTTACCGGCCTGTTGGTCCTGGGGCTGATCGGGGCGGGGGCTTATGCTTATACCATTTATACCGACGTCCGGGAACCGCAGCGTATTCTTCTCGATGAAGCCTCTTTCGAAAAGGATTACGACGTTACCGAGGCTTTCCCCGAGCACACCGTTAACATCGCCCTGCTTGGCTTTGACCGGGGATGGGACCGGGAATGGAAACACGGCGAGTACCTTTTCCGCCCGGACATGCTGGCCGTTTTCTCGATCAACTTTGAAACCGAAGAAGTTTCTGTAGTGCGTATACCCCGCGACTCTTACGTGCCCATTTACGGCATGGGCGGGATGCACGACAAGATCAATCACTCTTTCTTTTACGGTTATTATTACGGGAACAGTGATGACCGCGAAGCCGACGGGATGGAATTTGCCCTTAACACTCTTAGTAAGGCCCTGGGCGATATTCCCCTGCATTACTACATTTCCGTGGATATGTATTCAGTGATCGCCCTGGTAGATGCCGTAGGCGGGATTTATTTTGAAGTGGAAGAAACCTTATATGACCGGCACTGGAATGTCGGTGAGGTC
>PWFM01000160.1 GCA_003553895.1 Syntrophomonadaceae bacterium
GGTAGAGGACGAAGAGATGGTCCCCGAAAACTTGGACTCCCTGTCGAATGTAACGCATTTCATCGTTAGGAAGAGCGGTGTCTGAAAAGCTGCGCGGCGGCGTTTCTCGGTACATTTCGCTACGGGGGTCGGGGCCGTATGACGATGCCACTATGATGGAAGCTGCACTGTTAATCGAAGAGATTGCCGACGTTCTTATACCCGAGGAACAGCTGCACTCGGGAAACCTCGGTAATGCGGATTGCCTTATCCGTTTCGCTTCGTCTCTGGAAGTGGTCGGCTGAGGGTTCTATGTGTGGTATCTGTGGCTTTGTTCCGCCTGCACGGGAAAGCGTTCCTGATCTTGACCTTATCAAACGCATGATAGGGCGACTACGACACAGGGGGCCCGATTCATGCGGCTACTATCGAGATCGCCGCGCGGCTTTGGGTCATGCGCGCCTTTCAATTATCGACGTTGAAGGCGGTGCCCAACCGCTCAGCAATGAAGACGAAACCATCTGGATCACGTTCAACGGCGAGATCTTTAACTATCTAGAGCTCCGCGCAGAACTAGCAGCTCGCGGCCACGTTATGCGTACTCGGAGCGATACCGAGGTAATTGTACATGCCTGGGAAGAGTGGGGGAGTGGCTGTTTCGAGCGCTTCAACGGACAGTGGGCTGTAGCCATCTGGGACGTTCGAAAGCGTAAACTGATCCTCTCGCGCGACCGCCTTGGAATCCGCCCACTCTACTACTACACAGCCCCTCAGAGCGGCTTCCTGTTTGCTTCAGAGGCCAAAGCGCTTTTCGCCGATCCGAGTGTACCTCGAGGCTTTGATCCCGCTGGGCTCGCGGAGGTCTTTCGGTTCTGGTGCCCTGTTGCTCCCCGCACCGTGTTCTCCGGCGTAAAAGAAGTCCGGCCGGGACACATCCTGGAGTTCGATGCCGATATCTCCTCGGTTTCCGAGAAGGCATACTGGACGATCGATTTCCCGGACGACGGCGAGTACGCCGCCGTCAATGTCGAGCGCGAATGCGAGAACCTTATGTACCGCCTGAAAGAGGCGTCCCGGCTGCGCTTCACGCGCAGCGACGTTCCGGTGGGAGCGTATCTGTCCGGCGGCCTAGACTCTTCGGTTACCAGCGCGGTGGTAGCCGGCGAGACCGAGGCGCCGCTGAGCACGTTCTCGCTTCGTTTCTCAGACAGTGAGTTTGACGAGGGTGTGTACCAGTACAGCATGGCGAAGCGTCTCGGAACTACGCATCACGAAGTTCTTGCTTCGAGATCGGAAATCGGGGCGGTTTTTCCTGAGGTTGTTCGCCATGCCGAACGTCCGGTTCTGCGAACCGCTCCGGCTCCGCTTTTTCTCCTCTCGCGGCTTGTGCGGAGCGAAGGCTATAAGGTTGTAGTAGCCGGCGAAGGATCGGATGAGGTTCTTGCCGGCTACGACATTTTCCGAGAGCTACAGGTGCGGCTGTTCCTTGCTCGTAACCCGCAGTCCAAGTACCGTGCGCAGGTACTGCAGCGCCTGTATCCCTGGATGGCGCGCTCTCCCGGTAAGGCCCCGGCGTTTGCTCAGGCGTTCTTCTCCAAGAATACCGATCCGACCGATCCCGCCGTAAGTCACCGACCACGCTGGGATAGCACCGCGGCCGTGACTGCGCTACTGGAGCCCGAACTATCACGAGAGGTGTCGGCGCACCGCGTAGATGATGAGCTCGTGGCGCGGCTCCCTTCTCAGCATAAGCGCTGGCACCCGGTAGCGCGGGCACAGTGGTTTGAGATGAGCACGCTGCTTCCCGGATACATCCTATCTTCTCAGGGAGACCGAATGTTGATGGCACACTCGGTAGAAGGACGTTTTCCTTTCCTTGATCATAATCTTGTGGAGCATGCAGGTGCCTTGCCGATGCACCTGAAGCTGTTTGCCCTCGATGAGAAGCATCTTCTGAAGCTGGGCGCGGCCCGGTTGCTTCCACAAGAGATCCTGAAGCGCCCGAAACAGCCCTACCGAGCCCCGGATGCCGCAAGTTTCTTCGGCTCTTCGCAGCCGGACTGGGTCGATGAGGTGCTGAACGAGCGATCGGTAGCGGAAGCCGGTATCTTTCGACCTCAGGCGGTTTCGAAGCTCCTCGAGAAATGCAGACGAATAGACGGGGAGCAGATGAGCAATACCGATAACATGCGTTTCGTTGGCGTTCTTTCCACGATGCTGCTTTACGAGCAGTTCATTAACGGCACGGGTGGCGACGACACCCTGCATCCGGGTCCCGTCACCGCCATTGATAGGGTATAAAAGATGCTTCTTCACGACTATCTTACCAACAGCGCCGCACGGTACCCCGACAAAACCGCAGTGGTGTGCGGGGATCAAGGTGTAACGTACGCCGACCTGGATCGCAGAACCAATCAGTTGGCACGGTCCCTTATCCAAGCCGGTGTCAGGCGTGGCGACAGGGCTATTATCTTCTTGCCCAACTCCGTTGAGACTGCTCTCGCGGTTTTTGCGGTGCTGAAAGCCGGCGCGGTTTTTGTTCCAGTGAACCCGGGAATGAAAGCCGACAAGTTGGCGTACATCGTAGATAACTGCCAAGCGGCGGTCATCATAACCGACGCTACCGGGTTTGCCACAATAGGAGAGTTCTGGACGCAGCTACCGAGCATTTCGGTGGTTGTCGCAACCTATGATTTGAAACTCGACCTAAGTCCTCGTCGCCTCATCGCCTTACCTGAGGCGTTGGCTTCGGAGTCCGGCGAGCCCGTTCACGCCCCGGTGATCGACCAAGATCTCGCGTGCTTGATCTACACCTCGGGCAGTACCGGCGAGCCGAAAGGCGTGGTATGCGGGCACAACAACGTGGTGTTCGCATCCGGATCGATTGTTACGTACCTCGAGAAC
>PWFM01000062.1 GCA_003553895.1 Syntrophomonadaceae bacterium
ATGAGCGCAAAATTGATGTCCTCATCCAGGTCAATATTTCCGGTGAAGAAAGCAAATTCGGGTTGGCCCCTGAAGAGTTGGCCCCCTTCCTGGAGCAGGCGGCCGGTTATGACCGCCTCCAGGTTAAAGGCCTGATGAGCATTGCTCCCTTTGTTGATGATCCCGAGGAAGCCCGCCCCTATTTTAAGCGCCTGCGCGAGCTGCGCGATAAGAATGCCGTCCCGGGCCTGGAACTGCCCGAACTATCCATGGGTATGACCGGTGATTATACCGTGGCCGTGGAAGAAGGAGCGACCATGGTCCGTATCGGCGGGGCCCTGTTTGGCCGGAGTTATTGAGTTTGAATTTGCAATCGCCTTTAATCCGGTGTATTGTAGAATTATTGGAGCAGAAAGAGACACAACCATTAAAACCCAATCCATTTTCCGCAAGCAGATTTGAGAAAGCAGGTGCATATAGTGACTTTAATTGCAGAAGGATTGCTTGTTTTCATTCGCATCTATTATTTTATTATCTTCGGCAGGATTATTATGTCCTGGTTTATGATGGGAGCCGGGGGTGCCGGAGGCAGTGAAACAGTTTCTTCTATTTACAGGGTTTTGTACGGTTTGACTGAACCTTTGCTGGCGCCGCTGCGCAGCGTTCTGCCTTCAGTAAGGATGGGCATGGGGTATTTGGACCTGTCCCCCATTGTCCTCTTGATCCTGTTAAGGGTGGCCCAGCAGATTATTATTAATTACCTCTATTATTAAGCGGGAGGTTGATAGATGAGCTGGGGCGCTTCCCTGACGGAGGAAGAAAAAAGATGGCAGCAGGATTTTGAGCGCAGGCTGGAAGATGTATCAGGTAACCGGACTCATACCACGGCCTTCCTCGATCCGCGGCAGCTTGAACTGGCTGAAAAGGTCTTGCGGCAGAAAAACGACCTTTCCTACACGGTCTACGGGGGTTACCCCGAGGCGGAGAGAAATGTTATCCATGTTTTTCCGGCCCAGAACCGGGGCGGGCTGCCGCCGGTAGCGGCCGTTCAGGTAGAATGGTCCGGAGACAAAGAGTCGCCTGGCCACCGCGATTTGCTGGGCGCCGTCCTGGGGCTGGGTTTAAAGCGGGACCAGGTGGGCGATATTGTCATCATCGAAGAAGGGCGGGCTGCTGTGATGGTTTTGCAGTCCAAGGCCGAGTTTGTCTCTGTCAACCTGACCGGAGTGGGCCGGGTGACCGTAGACTGCTCCGTCGCCGCGCCCGATCAGCTGGCCCTGGCCGGCAAAAGCGGCAAAGAGATCATGGGCACCGTGGCCAGCCTGCGGGTAGATTCGATCCTTTCCCTGGGTTTCGGGCTTTCCAGGTCGCGGGTGGTCCGGTTGATCAAAGGGGGGCTGGTTGTTGTCAACTGGCGCCCGATCACCTCTCCTTCCCTGCAAATTGAAGAGGGCGACCAGGTTTCGCTCAGGGGGCGCGGCCGGCTGCTGCTGGACAGCGTGGAAGGAGAAACGCGAAAGGGCAGAATTCGCTTAAAACTAAAAAAATACAGCTGACCAGGCAGGAAAAGATATGCAGCTGTCGAACTTTTCCATGTATTGTAAAATTTACGATAAGGGCATCAAAAAAATTGTTCGGCGCCCGGTTTTGCCGGTATTACACCTTATCAAGGAGGGTTATTGATGACTATTACCCCGATGGACATACAAAATAAGGAGTTTGAGCGTTCTTTTCGAGGCTACGATATCGAGGATGTTGATGAATTCCTCGATCGGGTAGCCAAAGATCTTGAACAGTTAATCAGGGAGAATATGGAATTAAAGGATCAGCTCAGCCAGCTCCAGGATAAGAATAAGAACTACCAGAAACTGGAAGAAACCATGCACAATGCTATCGTTGTTGCCCAGGAAACGGCGGAAGAAGTAAAGCAGAATGCCAAGCGTGAAGCCGACCTGATCAGGCGGGAGGCTGAAAAAGAAGCCCAGCGCATTATAGAGGATGCCCGCTACCGTTCCAGCAAAATTCTCTCCGAGCAGGAAGAACTTTTCAAGCAGGCCCGGGTATTTAAAATGCGGTTCCGTTCTTTCATCGAGGCCCAGCTTTCTTCGCTTGAAAATGAAGACTGGTTGATGGAAGCGGACGAAGACCAGGCCCGGGGACAGTTGAAGCGAGATCTGGAACCGCGCCCCGCTTATGAGCATTCTTCCGGTCACGAACCGTCGGGATATGAACCCGCCGGTTATGAAGGCCCTGATTTTGATTCGCAAGAAGACTTCGAGGCCGATTCAGACTTTGCATCCAAACCGGCTTACGGACAGGAAGATGATTTTAAAAACGGATTTGATTTCGATGACAGGCCGGATTATGACCCCGGGCCTGATTTTGATCCTAAACCGGGTTTTGAGCCCGGTTCCGATTATGAATCCACCCGTGAGTTTAATAAAAAGAAAAACTTCAGGCCGAAGCGGGATTACGACTTCGATACTGATTCAGACTAACAGTCCGCTGCCGGTGCGCCCGGCTTTTGCGGCAGGATTAATATTGACTTTATTTTAAGGACATGCTAAGATTTTTTTCGTAAGCTGTGAACGGGACAGTAACACAGGGGAAATGCCCGCGCAGAGAGCCGGTGAAAGGTGAGATTCCGGCCGGTCAGCCCTGTTGAAGATCACCCGGGAGCTTCCGCCCGAAATTTCCAGCCGGAAAGAGTAGATGCGGACGGCGGCCGCCGTTACCGGCCTGTTTAAAGAGGCCTGCAGGTTATCTGCGAGGCCATTAGGGTGGTACCGCGGGAGAAATCTCGTCCCTTTCCAGGGACGATTTTTTATTTATAGATCATGGCGCCAATACAAACATAAATGGAGGAGAAATAGACATGGATTACCGGGATACCTTAAACCTGCCCCAGACTGATTTTCCGATGCGGGCCAAGCTGCCGCAGCGTGAACCGGATATTCTTGAATTCTGGGAAAAGATCGACATCAACAGGCTGGCGCGCGAAAACCGCAGTGGAGCGCCCCGTTATATTTTGCACGACGGGCCGCCTTATGCCAACGGCGATATCCACATGGGGACCGCTTTGAACAAAGTTCTCAAGGATATAATCAATAAATATAAGAGCATGCGGGGTTTTGACTGCCCTTACGTGCCCGGGTGGGATACGCACGGCCTGCCCATCGAACACCAGATCATTAAAACCAAAAAGATTAACCGCAAAGAGATTAGCGACCTGGAATTTCGTAAAATGTGTCATGATTATGCCCTGCAATATGTTGACGTGCAGCGGGAGCAGTTTAAAAGGCTCGGCGTCCGGGGCGACTGGGACAACCCCTACCTGACCCTGGATCCTGAATTTGAAGGCCGGCAGATCAAGGTCTTCGGCACCATGGCGGAACGAGGCTACATCTACAAAGGGATGCGCCCGGTTTACTGGTGTTCCAGCTGCGAAACAGCCCTGGCTGAAGCGGAAATTGAGTATGGAGACAAGGTTTCCGATTCTATTTATGTTAAATTTCCCTTTATCGATGACAAAGGACTCTTCGGGGGCGTGGAAAACACCTACTGCCTGATCTGGACCACCACCGCCTGGACTATTCCGGCCAACCTGGCCATCGTTCTTCCCCCGGAACTGGATTACGTCCTGGTCGAAGCGGGGACGGAACGATACCTTTTGGCCGAAGGGCTGCTGGAAGAAGTTTCCCGCATTGCCGGTTCGGATCAGCCCTGGCCGGTTTTAAAACGGTTTAAAGGCAGTGAACTGACCGGCCTGCTCTGCCGCCACCCCCTTTATGACCGGGAATCGATCCTGCTTTTAGGCGATCATGTCACCCTGGAACAGGGAACCGGTTGTGTTCATACCGCTCCCGGCCACGGCCATGAAGACTTTTTTGTCGGCCAGGCCAATAACCTGCCCGTCCTCAGCCCCCTGGACGATAAGGGCTATTTTACTGAAGAAGCCGGCCAGTATGCCGGTATGCATTACGACGAAGGCGGCAAAAAAGTGATCGAAGACCTGGGAGAAACAGGGGCCCTCATAGAAACCATACCCGTGGAGCACCAGTACCCGAATTGCTGGCGCTGCAAATTGCCCGTTTTATACCGGGCCACCGAGCAGTGGTTCGCTTCCATTGACGGTTTCCGCCGGGAGGCCCTGGAGGCGATCAAAAAAGTTAAATGGGTTCCCGCATGGGGGGAAGAGCGAATTTACAATATGATTGCCGAGCGCCAGGACTGGTGCATTTCCCGCCAGAGAGTCTGGGGCGTGCCCATCCCCATTTTTTACTGCACCGCCTGCGACGCCCACCTGATCAACACAGAAACCATCGAAGCGGTTAGCGAGCTGTTTTCGCGGGAGGGTTCTGATGCCTGGTTCGCCCGGGAGGCCGAGGAAATCCTGCCTGCCGGGACTGTTTGTCCCGGGTGCGGCGGCAGCGGCTTCAGGAAGGAAACGGATACCATGGACGTCTGGTTTGATTCCGGCTCCAGCCATGATGCCGTCCTGGAAACCAGGCCGGAACTGCGCTGGCCGTCCGACCTCTACCTGGAAGGCAGCGACCAGTACCGGGGCTGGTTCCATTCCTCGCTGCTTACAGCTGTAGCCAGCAGGGGAGAACCGCCTTACAAGGCTGTGCTCAGCCACGGCTGGGTTGTTGACGGTGAAGGCAAGAAAATGTCCAAATCACTGGGCAATGTTATTGCTCCCGAGCAAATTATCAAGCAGTATGGCGCCGATATCCTCAGGCTGTGGGTCTCATCAGCCGATTTTACCCATGATATCAACCTTTCGGAAAACATCCTCAAGCAGCTGATCGAGGTATATCGCAAACTGCGCAATACCACCCGTTTCCTCCTGGCCGGCTGCTATGATTTTAATCCCCGCACTGCGGCGGTAGACTACAATTCGCTGGAAGAGCTCGACCGCTGGGCCCTGTACCGGCTGGGCAAGCTGGTGGAAAAAGTAACCGGAGCTTATGAAAACTATGAGTACCACCAGTTTTTCCATGCCCTCCATAATTTCTGCGTAGTGGACATGAGCAATTTTTACTTAGATATTATCAAGGATCGTCTTTACTGCTCCGCCCCGGATGATCATGGCCGTCGCTCGGCGCAGACAGTCTTGATGACTGTCCTTGAACACCTGGTGGTGATGATGGCTCCGATCCTCACTTTTACCGCAGAGGAATTGTGGCAGCCCCTTCCCGCCCGGAGCCGGGAGAGTGTCCAGCTGGCCGACTGGCCCGAACCGGACCCGGCCTGGATTGATGATAACCTGGGCAACCGCTGGCAGGGCCTGCTTGAAGTTCGAGAAGAGGTTACCTGGGCCCTGGAACAGGCCCGCAAAGAGAAAAAGATCGGCGGTTCCCTGGAAGGGTCAGTAACGGTATGGGCGGATGGTGCCCTTTATGAACAGCTGCAGTACTTCAGCGAGCAGCTGCCCCAGCTGTTTATTGTCTCTGAAGCCCGGCTGCTGCCCGACAAAGAGGCGGCCCCTGCCGATGCCGTTGCCGGTCAGCGCTTCCCGGTAAAAATCAAGGTGGAAAAAACCGGTGGGACAAAGTGCCCGCGCTGCTGGATATTTACCGACTCAGACCGCGAACTCTGCGCCCGCTGCAGCGACGTAGTATCCAGGCTGGAAACCGGGGCCGAGTAAAAAGAGCGGAGGTTACCGATTGCGTAATTTGATCATAATTGTTTCCTCGATCATCATTTTCGACCAGCTGAGCAAGCAGCTGGTAGTATCGATGATGGAGCTGGGGCAATCTATTACCCTGATCAGGAATTTTCTATACCTGACCTATGTGCGCAACCCGGGCGCCGCCTTTGGGATGTTTCCCTACCAGACCGCCTTCTTCATTGCTGTAACCCTGGTAGTGGTCGTCCTGATTCTCTATTATTACCGCTACCTGTCTGAAGATCACCGCTGGATGCGCCTGGGACTTTCATTACAGCTGGGCGGGGCCCTGGGTAACCTGATCGACAGGATTACCTCGGCCTATGTGATCGACTTTATCAACTTTACAATCTGGCCGCCGGTCTTTAACCTGGCCGATGCGGCGATTGTAACAGGAATAGCTGTGTTCCTGGTTGCCTTCTGGCGCGACCTTAACCTGCAGAGCAAGGAGAGCTGATCAATTGTTTCCTGAACTGTTTACTATCGGCAATTTAACCGTTCATTCATACGGGTTGATGATTGCCCTGGGGGTCCTCATATCGGCCGCGGGCCTGTACAGGGAAGCCCCGGGTGAAAATATTAATCCCGATCACGTCTTAGAAGCGGTCAT
This sequence comes from Syntrophomonadaceae bacterium, assembly GCA_003553895.1. Lineage (GTDB taxonomy): Bacteria > Bacillota > Dethiobacteria > DTU022 > DTU022 > B1SED10-74M. The sequence continues at coordinate 6,261 of PWFM01000062.1, forward strand.
TGCTTCGGTTTTCTTCGGCCTGATCGGGGCCCGTCTGCTTTACGTTTTACTGAACTGGGATTACTTCAGCGCCAACCCCGTAGAGATTTTGTTTGCCCAGTTTGCCGGCCTTTCCTTTTTTGGCGGGCTTTTCCTGGGCGCCTCTGTCCTCTTTTTCTGGAGCAGGTGGCGCCGGATCGGGTTTTTAAAGCTGGCCGACCTGATGGCCCCGTACCTGGCCCTCGGTTACGCTTTCGGCCGCCTGGGCTGTTTTTTAAACGGCTGCTGTTACGGCAGGGTGGCGGACCTTCCCTGGGCCATGCCGGCAGCGATGGCCGACGATTTACTGCGCCACCCGGTGCAGCTTTACGCCGCCCTGGGCGCGCTGGTTGTTTTTGCGCTTTTAAAATACCTGCGGCCGAGACGGCCCTTTATCGGGTTTGTGCTGATCTCGCTTTTTGCCCTTTACGGTTTGCTGCGTTTTACTACCGAATTTTTCCGGGAAGAAGAAGCGGTCTGGCTCGGCCTGACAGCGGCCCAGAATTTCAGCCTGGCTTTGACCCTGCTTTCAGTAATTATCATCCTTGTTGTTGGCAGTTATGTTGGCTGGTCCGGTGATAAAAAAGGTGTTAAGAAGAAGGGTAAAGGAGCTAAAAAGTAATGTCCCGCCCTCAGGATATTTCTTCAGGATCCTTAAAAGCTTCAGGCTATCAGGCTGTAACGGCCGGTTCCGCAGATGAAGGCCGGCGCCTCGATCAATTTCTTGCCGACCGGGTACCCGAACTTTCCCGCAGCCGGGTCCAGAAACTGCTGGAGGAAGAGAAGGTGCAGGTCAACCGGGAACCCTGCAGCGACAAGAATTACCGCCTGCGGGCTGGTGACCGGGTCGGGGTGACCCTGCCCCCGGCTGAAGATTCAGACCTGGAACCGGAAGCAATTGCCCTCGATATTATTTACGAAGACGATGACCTGGTGGCCATTAATAAGCCGCGGGGCATGGTTGTCCACCCGGCCCCGGGCCACAGTAGAGGCACCCTGGTTAACGCCCTCCTGCACCATTGTCCAAATTTATCCGGAGTCGGCGGGATCAGGCGGCCCGGGATTGTCCACCGCCTGGATAAAAATACCTCCGGCCTGCTGCTGGTGGCCAAGAACGATTTCACCCACCGGGCTCTTTCGGCCCAGTTGAAATCCAGGCAGTTAAAGCGGGAATACATTGCCCTGGTCGCAGGCAGGGTTAAACCGCTCCTGGGCCGGGTTGAAGCCCCCATCGCCCGCCACCCCCACCACCGCAAAAAGATGGCCGTCGTGGCAGGAGGAAGACCGGCTGTGACCCGCTACCGGGTTTTGAAATACTACGGCCGCTACAGCCTTATCAGGCTTAACCTGGAAACCGGGCGCACCCACCAGATCCGGGTCCATATGTCCCACCTTGGTTACCCGGTGGTCGGTGATCCCACCTATGCCGCCGGGGGCTGGAAAGAACTCCCGGAAAGCCTGGCCGCGCCCCAGGCCCTGCATGCCTGCCGCCTCCAGCTGATCCATCCCCCCACCGCAAGGGTTTTAGAACTTACCGCCCCCCTGCCCCCTTCCTTTAAAAAAGTCCTTCACCATCTCAAAGCAATATCTGTTTCACCGGAGGAAGGCCCTTCGGGTAGATAAGCTCCGTTGCGGTTTTTGATCCCGCCTCCAGAATCTGGGGAAGGCGCAAAAGGAGGGTTTTACTTGATCTTGAAAAGGGCGCCTCTATAAGCCAGCTGTGCCGGCAGAGGGTGTTTTAATTGGCTATGAAAGTTTAATGATTATGGCAGCTTAAACCGCCGGCGCAGCTCAGGATCCAGGGGGTTGGCGGTGACGGTTTTAAAATTTTCGTAGAAAACAAAGCCCGGTTTGCCGCCGGGGCGCCGCCGGACGTGGCGGATCTCAGTATAATCGACCGCCACTGCCGAGCTGTCCCGGCCTTTGCTGAAGTAGGCCGCCAGGAAAGCAGCCTCCTCGATGTCCTCTTCGGGCGGGGGTGAAGGCGCTTCTTTCAGCACCACATGACCGCCGGGCAGATTACGGACATGAAACCAGGTATCGCGGCGGGCGGCCGCTTTAAAGGTAATGTGGTCATTCTGGCGGTTGTTGCGCCCTACCAGTACGGTATGGCCCGCCGAAGTGGCAAAATTAAGGGGCTGAGGGGCGGCGGTTTTGGTTTTTCGCCGTTCTTTTCCTTTTTCGCGCAGGTAGCCGGCCTCAATCATTTCCTGCCTTATTTCTTCCAGCGACGTGTTGAAGCTGTTTTCAATGGTATAAAGCAAGCCCCGGCAGTACTCTATTTCCGAGCGGGTTTTACGGACCTGTTTTTTAATTTTTTCCCGGGCTTTCTTTGCCTTCTGGTAACGGTTAAAATGGCGCTGGGCGTTTTCGCTTACGCTCCTGGAAGGATCGAGCGGGACTGTTACCATTTGGTCCGGCTGATAAAGATCGGGGAGGGTTACGCTGTCTGCGCCCCGGGTAACCTGGTGCCGGTAAGTCAGAAGCAATTCGCCGAAAAGGCGGTGGCGGGGGGCATTGCCGGCTTCGGCCAGCTCTTCTTGCTGCTGTTCTAATTTCTTTTCCAGCCCGGCCAGGCGTTTCTTTACAGCGCTGTTAAGCTGTTCCCGGAGCTGCTTTTCCCGGTCCTCTTCGATCAGGTCGCTGTAAAATTGATCGAGCATGGCGCTGGGCCGGCTGTATTGCACCTGCTCTTCTTCTGCAAGGTGTTCAAGGCGCACGGCCGCGAATGCTTTTTTTTCCGGCAAAAGCACCGGGGCCAGGTTGTCGTTAACTTCTGCAGTGAATAATTCTTTGACCTTTTGATAGAGGGTTTCCAGGTCCCTGTCCGGCCCCTGTTCTTGCCATCCGCCGCGGTGGCAAAGCTCCCGGGCCAGCAGGGGGCTGATTCCCGCAACCGTTTCCAGTAAAGCATTTTCGGGCTTTTTCCCCCGGGCCAGTTTTGCCTCCATAGCGGCTGTGAAATCGCCCTGTTCCATTTGCCGGGGGTCCAGTTTGTCCTGGGGCGGCACGGGGCGGTAAAGTTCACCGGGCATAATTGCCCGCAGGGGGTTTTGTTCCCACGATACGGTCCTGGCCGCTCCCAGTATAAGGTCTTCGGCATCGACGAGGACCAGGTTGCTGCGGCGGCCCATGATTTCGGCAATCAACTTGACCGGGGGCATCCCCTCCGGAGGGTCGAAGGAGATTTCTAAAATTCTTTCCAGGGGAGGGTTATAAAAAGAAGCTGCTCGTCCCCCGGCTAAATATTTCCGCAGGAGCATACAGAAAGGCGATGGCTTATCCCGGCTCTGCAGGCGCCGGTAGGTCAGGTGGACCCGGGCATACCGGGGATCGATGGAAAACAGCAGGCCGGGCTGGCTGCCCCGGGAATAAAGGTGCAGGATTAATCCTCCCCCGGCCGGTTCGTAAATCCGCTGCACCGGGGCGCCGGTAAGCTCTTCCTGCAGTTCTTCTGTGACTGCTTTCATGATCAGGGCATCAAAGGCCATTATTTCACTCTCCCGGCGTATAGTATAATTGTAAACGGCGGTCATGGCAAATCAGGGCCCGTTTTTTCCGGGCGGCTCTTCCCTGCGGCCCTATCCCGGCCTGATGCTTAATTATTTCTTGAGATTGCCGCAAATTGATGTTACTATTAAGCAAGAAAAAGAAGAATTTAAGCCTTAAATCGGACCAATCAGATGGATCAAGCCCGGCTTTGCCTGAAGATTGGCGGAGAAGAAGGATTATATGTCCTTAAAGGATGATATCAATGATCAGCAGTATGACCGGTTACGGCCGTGGCAGCAGCACCAGAAACGAATTTACTTTTTCGGCCGAGATGCGTTCCGTTAACCATCGCTATGCCGATTTTTCGCTGCGCCTGCCGCGGGAGCTTTATTCCCTGGAAGACAGAATCCGGCGTTTGCTGCAGGAATCGATTACCAGGGGCAGGGTGGAGGTCACTTTAAATCTTGATCAAGTTCCTCCCGGAGCGCGGCAGGTGAACCTGAACTATGATCTGGCCGAAGGCTATCACCGGGCCCTCGTGGAGCTCTGCCGAAACCTGCAGCTGCTGGAAGAGGTTAAACTGGAGCACCTGCTGCAGATGCCGGATCTGCTAAAATCCGGCGGAATTTCCGTCACCGAGGAAGAAATGTGGCCGGCAATAAGCGAAGCGCTGCAGGAAGCCCTGGATAAACTCCTGGAGCAGCGCCGCCTGGAGGGCGAAAACCTGGGCCAGGACCTCCTCGAAAGGTGCGGGAGGTTGGAAAAAATGGTTGAAGAGGCTTCCCGGCGGGCCGAAGATGCTAAAGAAGAGCACCGCCGCAAGACCGAGCAAAAATTCCAGGAACTTTTAGCCGGCCATTTTGAAGAAAACAGGTTGATTATGGAATGCGCACTGGTTGTCGAAAGGATGGGGGTAGATGAAGAACTGGTCCGGCTGAGGAGCCATATCGAAGCCTTCCGGGAAAACCTGACCGGCACCGCTCCCGCGGGGCGCAAACTCGATTTTATCGCCCAGGAAATGTTCCGTGAAGTTAATACGATCGGATCCAAGGCCGGCGATTACCAGCTGACAAACCTGGTTGTTGAACTTAAGGCGGAGCTGGAAAAAATTCGCGAACAGCTTCAAAACTTAGAATAAATGGAAAGGGGTTATCTATCATGGCTATCAAGTTGATTAATATTGGTTTTGGCAATATCGTTTCTGCCAGCCGCATTATTGCTATTATCAGCCCCGAATCGGCCCCGGTAAAAAGGGTCATCAGCGAATCGCGTGAACGGGGGATGCTGATTGATGCCACTTATGGGCGCCGGACCAGGGCTGTGATCATAGCTGACAGCGGCCACGTAATCCTGTCGGCGGTCCAGCCGGAAACGGTTAAACATCGCCTGCAGGCCAGCGATATTCAGATCGATACAGAAGATACAGAATAACAGGCGGGAGGCAGTAAATGGTTAAAGGTATTCTTTTAATTATTTCCGGGCCTTCCGGGGTTGGCAAAGGGACGGTATGCCGCTACCTGCTTCAAGTCAGGAAAGCTTTAAAGCTGTCCGTTTCAACCACGACCCGGCCGCCCCGGCCGGACGAGAAGGAAGGGAAAGAATACTTTTTTACCACGCCTTCCCGGTTTAAAGAAATGATCGAAGCAGGATCCTTCCTGGAATGGGCCCTGGTGCATGATCACTTTTACGGCACCCGCAGTGAGTCAGTCCGGGAAATGCTCGCTTCCGGGCAGGATTTAATCCTGGAAATAGATGTCCAGGGGGCCGAACAGGTCAGGGCCAAGATTCCTGAAGCTGTATCCATTTTTTTAGCGCCCCCTTCCAGGCAGGCCCTGGAGCAGAGGATTACCGGTCGCGGCACCGAAGACCCGGGCCGGATCAAGCGGCGCCTGGAAACGGCGCGGCGCGAGATGAAGGCCTACTGTTATTACGATTACCTGGTAGTAAATGACAGGGTGAAAAAAGCGGCAGATAAAATTAACTCCATTATTGATGCCGAAAAATGCAGAGTAAAACGCGGCGCCCGGCCACCGGGCCTGGGAGGTGAAAGTAGATGATCTATCCATCAATTGACGGGTTATTGGAAAAAGTAGACAGCAAATATACCCTGGTTATAGCTGCGGCCAAAAGGGGTCGTCAGCTGCGCAACGGCAGTAAAAAAACAATTGATGAAAAATATACCAAGGATGTTGCCACCGCCCTCTGGGAAATCGAAGCGGGCAATATCGAGTACGAGCGCAAGCGGGACGGGATCAAATAGGGGTGTTTCCTTTGAAAAAGCTTGTTTTGGGAGTAACGGGCGGCATTGCCGCCTATAAAGCCGCCGAACTGGCCAGGCTCTTTGTCCGCGACGGTGTTGATGTCCATGTGGTCATGACCCGGGCGGCCACTGAATTCGTCGCCCCCCTGACCTTCCAGGTATTAACCGGCCACCCGGTTTATGTGAATATGTATGCCGAGCGGTCGGGAGAAAAAATTCATCACATCGATCTCCTGGAGGGGACCGATGTGGTGGTTGTCGCCCCCGCCACCGCCAACACCATGGCCAAAATGGCTGTGGGCCTGGCCGACAACCTTCTGACCACTCTTTACCTGGCGGCCCGCTGTCCCGTGGTAATTGTTCCTTCCATGAATGTCGACATGTATGCCCACCGGGCGGTAAAAGATAACATCAGGAAGCTCTCCGAATATGGATGCCACCTGATGGATCCCGATGCCGGAGAGCTGGCCTGCGGCGTCTATGGAAGGGGGCGGATGCCCGATCCGCGGGATATCTATGCCTTCACCAGGGCGGTGCTCAGGCCCGGCGATTTTGCCGGTCTGAAGGCCCTGGTCAGCGCCGGACCGACCAGGGAACATCTCGATCCGGTCCGCTTCCTGAGCAACCCCTCCACCGGCTTAATGGGCTATGCCCTGGCCCGGGCTTTAAAAGAACGGGGCGCCGAGGTAACCCTGGTCAGCGGGAAGACCCATCTTCAGGCCCCGGCCGGGGTCAGGAAGATCGAGGTCACCACTACCGAGGAGATGTTCGAAGCTGTTTTTGAACATTACCGGGATTGCCGCCTGGTGATCAAGGCGGCGGCGGTTTCCGATTACCGGCC
>PWFM01000163.1 GCA_003553895.1 Syntrophomonadaceae bacterium
CTTATATGTTACTGTTTCATAACCTTCTTTTTTGAACTTGGCCTGTACATAGTAATCATTGGAAGAACTTTTCCTCACCTTGGTATAAACACTACAGCATCTTCTACAGGTAGTGAAGAAAGAACATCCAAATTTATTCATGGGAGTTGGCTGCTGTGAGGTAGGGCAGACAAAAACCTTGACTAGGTTTTCCACAACTGCTATAATAACCATATGAAACTTAATTGGCACATCAAAGATACTACAATAACAGTTAACTACGACTTTTCAGATTTAGAAAAGTTTAGAACCGAAGACCCTCCTACAGCTGTATATGAAAATATAGGATATAATAAATTGTTTGAGCATGCCGGTGATGGAGCGGCAATTAACGACGAACTAGAATCTAATAAAATGAAGGTTTGGCCGTATGGTAATTATATAGTTGATGATATAACAGTTGAAAACGATAAAGATAGAGCTCCATTTGATCCAGCTGATCCGGAAAGCTATGACTCTCCGGGTATTAGAGTTAAACCACAACTTAAATTTTTAGGTTCCCCTTTACCATCTGAGGAAACTACTACACCATCGTGATAACCTACAAGAATGAAGAGTATAATATTGAGGCGGACTTCGAAATACCAGAAAAAGGGATAATAGACTTTATTGTATCAATCATAAACTACCTAAAACAACATGATCACTCAGATGTATTCTTGACTAGAACGTCCAGAATCATGAGACTGGTAGCTTATATGAATAAATTTAGAGTTGATGACAAAGAATATATTATTGACAATCCTTTACAGGAGTTAGATAAAGCATTTAAAAACCTTAGGTTATACGAAGATCGGAATTTTAAATTTATCGATGAAGTTTTGCATGAGGTATCTGAGACGTTAAGTTTTATAGATGAAGGTATATATGCTGTTTTGGTGGATATGTCGGATAGATTTAAAGAAGAGATATCTACTGTAGTTATCACTAAAGAAGCTGAGCCTAAAGGAGATACGGACTTTGAAACACCTGCCTCTCGTGATGAGTTAATAAACGAAGCTAAGCGATTGCAAAAGAAAGGTTATGGTAAATTTTTTAAAGAGGTTTAATTATGCCATGGGAACCAAATAGAGAAGATGCTTGGAAAGGATTATCTCCTGACAGATATAGGGAAAGTCCGCTATCTCCAGCTATGTTCGATAGATATGCTGATGTGCTGCCCGGACTTTTTGGGCCTATGGCTGGGTCTCTATTAGGACCAGAACACGCGGAACCAGCAAGACAGGCATTTAGGCGTCCTATAAGTCGTATGTTAGGTGGTGCTAGAGAGCTTCCATTGATAGGAGACTTTATAGCTGGGATGGGTAGAGAACCTTTTCAGGATATGTATAGAGCCTTTGAATTAATGAATAACAGAGCTCCCACTGAACAGGAGATGGATAATTTGTTTGGTTTAATAGGACCAGGATTTGAAGAGGAGAGTGGGGCTGGTATTCAGGAGCTAACTGCTGGTTTACGTTTTAGAGACAGAGCTAAAGCACTTAGACACGCTGCTGCTAATAACTTTATACCGGAAGGAGCAGATTTGGAAGAGTGGTTACCACACTATTACACGGCAGCTAGGGAATTTCAAAGGAACCATGGAGGCTCTTTTAGTGAAGCTTTACAGCATATAGCTCAAAGTGGTTTAGCAGAAAGAGGGGTGGCTATTGAGGACTTACCGAGAGTTATTGCACTTGCTGCTCATAGAGTTAGAATGAGAGGGACTTATGCCTAATAAAAAAATATTAGTTAAGGTTGGTAAGCTTGGTAAAACTGGGCAGGCTTTTGAGTTTGCTAGAAGTAGGGACACTAGAGGTACCCCTAGTTCCTTTGCTGCTCGTGATGTACAAGACTTCACGGAGGAAGCTTTAAGCTATAAAAATGCTTGGGTACCTTCTGTGTTAGCCAGTAGATACCGACAGGGGAAAGTGCCTAGAGGCTTAGAAAATGTAGCTTGGGCTTCACACATACTATCGACACAGTATACTCATCCGGGTTCAGAAGAGTGGCAGAAAGCTATGAGGGTTTTACAAACATCTGATGATCAAAGGAATTTTGATATTCTTATGCAGGCAACTACCGAACCGGAGAGGAGGTATCATTTAAGACATGTTCAGCATGATAGTGAGCCATTTAAACCTTACTTCTTAGGTATCGCCGCACCATATACTAGACAACAAAGGACAGGTCCGGCAGGAGGTTACAGATCTGGAATGGCTAGAGATATGAAAAAGTATGTTACTGATCGTGTAGATAGAGATGCTTATGCCTATCAATCTTTGAGGGAACCTGGAGGATACGGTAGATCGTGGTCGGAGCATGCTAGAGAGGGAGACTGGGGTTCGGCTTTTACTGAACTTTTCAAAAGTTATATCCTTCCTCAAATGCCTCACGGTCAGATGTTTGCTGATTTACTAGATCCAATTAGTGAAGAAGTTGTGGCTGCTGAGCAGCCAGAGAAGGTTCAGAGACCAGACAGGCAAGATTCCATAAAGTGATGCATTAATTTACTTAACTCTTGTGCACTATGTCGATAAAAGATGAGTTCGATAATATTGAATATAGTGACAATTTACCTACCCTAAGACAAATCCTCCTACCTGGATTTCCTTTTCTTTCTACTTATAAGGAGGATTCTATGCCTGTTGATGCGGGTTCTACAGAAGTTGAGAGGCCAGCTAAGCAGGAACCAGAGAAGGTTCAGAGACCAGCTAAACAGGAACCAGAGAAGGTTCAGAGAACAGCTAAACAGGAACCAGTTAGTGAAGAAGTTGTGGCTGCTGAGCAGCCAGAGAAGGTTCAGAGACCAGCTAAACAGGAACCAGAGA
>PWFM01000191.1 GCA_003553895.1 Syntrophomonadaceae bacterium
ATCCGCGCTATGTGGTGAAGAACCACTTCGGATTTCGCCAGGTGCGCTACCGGGGCCTCCAGAAGAACACAGCGCAGCTCCACAGCTTGTTCGCCCTGGCGAACCTGTATCGCGCGCGACAATGGGGGCTACTACCGCAGGGGGAGTGTGTCCGCAGGACCGGAAATCGCCCCTGTAACCGCTAAGACGGCGGTCACAGGGGCCAAGACCGGCCGTAATGGCCCCAGTGCGCTTCCAAAAACGCTTCGGCGGGGCACGGATCCGGATGTAGACCCATTGATTAGTTCTTACTTAAATGAGCTTAAGAACCCCATGCTTATGGCTCCCGCTTACTGAGGTAAATTAAGATTCCTGAAAAGCTAAAATAAGTCGTCTGATCGATGTGGTTAAATCTGTTTAATGCGGTAAATAAGGGGTCTCATTTACTACATGAAAATCTGCATTGTTACTCCCTCGTTCAAAGGCGGCGGGGCTGAAAAAATCGCAGTTAATCTTTCGAATCATTATGCTAGATCGGGGCACATTGTTACCTTGGTCGTGGCCAAATGTGTAGGTCCTTATATGGAGCAAGTGGACCCAGCGGTTAAAGTGCTTGATCTGAGAGCGTCTCGAGTGCGTTATGCTTTATGGCGACTGTTTGGCGTTTTGCGTTCCGAGCGTTCGGATGTTGTTCTTTCTGTAATCCGAGATACGAATATAATCGCGGGGCTTGCTGGAATATTTTTGCCGGCGCAGAGATTGGTGTTTCGCGAGGCAAATACGATGGACCTTGTTTCCCAAATGCGATTTCCAAAGAAGTGGCTGTGGCTCTTGTTGCTTCGTGTTGCGTATTTGAGGGCAAATAAAATAATTGCCAATTCTGATGGGACGAGGGCGGATCTGATTTCACATGGTGTCGTCAAAAGAAGCAAGATAGTAGTTTATGGTAACCCCGTTCTACCTGCAAACTTCGAGGAGTTGGTCGCAGCGCCTGCAACGCACCCTTGGATAAAGGATAAAAATATTAAGGTTTTGCTAAATGTCGGGCGTCTACATAAGCAAAAAAATCAAAAAATGCTGATCAGTGCGTTTTCTGAAGTGCTAAAAGAATTTAGCGATGTAAGGCTGCTTATTGTGGGTGAGGGTGAGGAGCGAGAGAATCTAATAAAGTTCTGTGAAGAAAAACAGCTGGACGGATACATAGAAATCATAGATTTCCAGTTGAATCCATACCCTTTTTATAAAGGATCGGACCTTTTTGTTCTTACCTCTTCTTGGGAGGGTTTTGGTAATGTATTAGTTGAGGCGATGGCATGTGGTGTGCCGGTTATTAGCACTGACTGTCCGGGTGGGCCAAAATCCATTTTGGAAAATGGAAAACTTGGTAAACTTGTCCCAGTTGATGATCCGAGGGAACTTGCGGCTTTGCTCAAGCGCGAAATCAGGTCAGAGGTTGATGTTGTAAGAATGGATTGGGCAAGAGGTAGAGCAAAGGAATTTAGCGTCGAAGCTATCGCGAGTCAGTATCTACAAATTATGCAAAACGCAACCTGATTGGTATAAAGCCTCCGCATCTCTGGGTTGACGTTCGGGCGTGGGCGCGATCAGTAGTGGCCGAGCGGCAGCACCTGCAACTGGGAGGCCGTTCATCCCGTCGCCCTCAACCCGGAAGGTGAGCTTGTGGTCCAACAGCAGGCCGCGTCGGACAAATGCGCAGCATAAATGGACTCAGAGCGGACCGCATGCTTGACAGTCGCCGGAGTCTACACCCGTGAAGTCTGAGTTTCCCCTGATGTGGCCTGGATCTTGTTTGGGAGGAGCAGGCATACGCACAAGAGCTACCATCCTTCCACGTGCTGACGGCATTGCAATCTGATTACTACCTTTGGTGACAGGCTTGGATTCCATTCTTTTTGTTATGGCGGCGATGAATTGGTTGTTTCTGATTTCGCTGCTTTTCTATGACATTCGGGTGAAGAAAAGCGAACTCTTTTCGCCGACGCGACTTTACCTGGTGTTCTCGTTATTCTCCGCGACCGGATTGTTCTACTACCCAGTAAATATAAATCACATCGCCGGTTTTGAGTCGTTGTCGGGTCGTGGAGACCCGATCGCGCTGCTCTATGAAGTTTATTTTTTATATATTATCACCAATATCGCAGCGTATGTTTTTTTATCTTCATTTGTCAGGGTGAACTACGGGATCCTTGAGCGCGCTCTAAATTCCTTTACGTACCCGAAAATGTTTAGATATCGGAGGCTTGCGAGCGTTCCAAAAGTGATTGCCTTCAGCTTGCTTGCGCTCGGTGTTGCATTGCTACTTTATACAATACATCTAATTGGAGGAATCGATCACCTGTGGCAAAACCTTGGAATAAGGCAGCAACTTCTTGCCGGATATGGGTATATCCAAAGTTTCTCACAGCTCGCGATCTTGGTAGGCGCACTGGGCGCATACGCGCAACTCGTTAAAAGTAGGCCGTGGATGGCGCGGGCTTTCGTAGTGGTCGCCATTCTTGTGTTGGGTTTGCTTGGTGGAAGAGCGCCTATCGTCTTTTTGATTTTCTCTGTTCTAATCGTCCACCATTACACAATCCGCCGCATAAATGTGGGGCCGTCTCTGGTGGTCGTAGCAGCAATTTTAGTTTATTTGGCTGTGGCGCTTGGAAGCTTTCGTCATCCAGGCGCGGTTGCTGCATTTTCGGCCGACCACTTAAGCTATTTAGTCCGTGTTAATAGCGAGTTCATAGAACATGTTCTGCTGTATACGACGAACGTTAAACGAGATTTCGTGATTGTAGACTAATTTAAGACGCACGAATACTGGCATGGCTCGTCGTATACGTCAGTTTTG
>PWFM01000203.1 GCA_003553895.1 Syntrophomonadaceae bacterium
ATATATTACTAATACGCCACGGGGAAACTAAGTGGAACCGGGAGCAGATCTTTCGCGGCCAGTCCGACATCCCTTTAAATGAATTCGGGCGCAGGCAGGCCAAAGCGCTCGGTGAGGCCTTAAATAAATGGGATCTGAGGCGCCCCCAGTTTATAACCAGCCCCCTTTCCAGGGCTTCTGAAACCGCTTCCATTGCCGCTGCCTTTTTCAACCAGGAAAAAGACATTATAGTTGATGAAGCTTTTAACGATATTAGTTTCGGTGAGTGGGAAGGAAAAACCGCTGCTCAGATCGAGAGCAGTTATCCAGAGCTATATAAACAATGGCAAATTGAGCCGGGTAAGGTAAACTTCCCCGGCGGAGAAAATCTTGATGCAGCAGCCGTCCGCGCTGAAAAGGGCATTTACCGCCTCGGCCGCACCGACACGACTAAAACAAAAGTAATTGTCTCCCACCGGGCTATTAACAAAGCCCTGCTCTGCCGCCTGCTGGGCCTGGCCCAGGATTCCTTTTGGAAACTACAGCAAAGCACTGCCTGTATCAACGAGCTTTCTTTTACCGGTTCAGGATTCATCCTGATTAAACTCAATGACACCTGCCATTTGCAGCAGCTGGGCACAGACAAAAAAGATTTTTAAACTATCTGCGGTTAAAATATTGTTTCGGGTCTACCGGTTTATGCTGGTAATAGGAATTCCACTCCCTGGTGCCGTCGTCTACCCGAATTTCAAAATGCAGGTGAGGCCCGAAAGCACGACCGGTGGTTCCCACTCTGGCAATCGGCTGCCCCCTTTTAACTCGATCCCCTTCTGAAACCAGGTGCGCGCTGTTATGCAGGTAAAGCGTCCAGTATTCGCCATGCCGGATGATCAGGTACTTGCCCTGAGTATCGCCATAACCCTCATAAGTTACAACCCCGTCATCGGCAGCCAGGACATTAGTTCCATGGTCGATGTGAATGTCAATACCCGTATGCCTGGAACTAAAGCCATTATAGACAACCCCTTTGCCCTGGACCGGCCAAACAAATTGGCCGGAACCACTTGAAGGCGTTGCTTTACGGCCCAGGATTTCCACCCGGGGCTCCGGTTCTTTGATCACTTCTTCACTGATTGACTCCCTCTCCACTTCTTGCCCGTTTTCTTTTTCCACCAGGTAGACAATCTCCTTTTTGCCTTCGCTGCCTGGTTCTTTAACTTCCTGCTCCGAAGTATACATTTCATCATCGTAGATGTATTCGGTTTTATAAGGTATCTTTTCGGTAACAGTTATTTCTTCTAAAGTTTTAACGCTTAAAACAACTTCACCGGCTGCAGGATTTAATACCTTGGAAGCCAGGCCCGCTTTCGCAACTCCCTCGAAAGACGGCGCCGAATTATATTCATGTTCAACAATGGTCGGATGGTGCATAGAATTGCGGTAAGCTTTTTCCAGCCGGGCATCGGCCATCAAAGGGTTTTCGCTCGCTCCGGCCTTGAGCAGGGACACAGCCTCATTAGCAGTAAATAGATATCGCGGATCGACTTTAATATCTTTCAGGCTGAGATTTTCTGCCACCTCGAATTCAATTACCCTGGCAGAATCGCCTTCATCTTCACCAAAAAATTCTTCTTTTAGGGATTGGATGATTCTCTCCAGGTCACTTTCACAGGCTACCGGAACAAAAGGCTTCCCGTCGACTTGGACCATGTAAGCTTCTGTTAAAAACGCAGCCTGTTGTTTAATCAGGCGCTGAGCCGCTTCGGAATCGGGTTCACAATCTGGCCTCGACTCTCTGCTGAGGGTTACTTCTTTGCTGAACTCCAACTCCATCCCGTATAGTTCGCTGTACTCTTCTGTCACCTGGTCAATGAAACCCTCAATATCCCGAACATCCTCGACGATACCCGCTTCACGATCGCCGATTAGTACAACATAGACATGCCTGTTCAAGTAATGGAACAACCCTAATACTGTAAGAAGGACCAGTGCGGAACCAATTATAAAGTAGGAACAATCAAATCGCCTGTTCCTTAATGAGCTGCGTTTCATGATAGCCACCTTCCCTGCTGAACCGAAACAGTTTGTTATATGCCAACAATTATAACATAACATTAATACTTTAGCTTTTTGAACCCTTCAATGCAAACCGGCCTTTCCCTGCCAGCCGGCTCCCCGGGCTACCTCGAGCTTTATTTGGACAGATAAAAGAGCTATCCTTAACTACAGCCCCTTATACTAAGTTTAAAGCCTTAAATAGTGAAAAGTCGCTTATCAGTTCAGTTTTCCTTTTCACCGGGAACTAAAATATCATTACCCACGATTTCGGATTCGGCAAATAATTCCGAAGCCCCACCGGTATGCCAGAACAAGATCCGGCTGCCTTTTTTTATGCGGCCCGATTCGAGATGATCCAGCATCGCCGCCAGGGCTTTGGCCGTATAAACCGGCCCCACCAGGATCCCTTCTTCACGGCCCAGCATCTTCAAAGCAGCGCTCGACTGAGGAGAGGGGATTTCATAACCCGGCCCGGCATAACCCGGCTCGATTATGAAAGAAGCGGGGTCGATCCTTTTTTCGACTTCCAGCAGGGCCAGCGCTTCCCCGGCCAGCTCGGAAACCATTTCCTTGAAGCCGGGCTTAACCAGGCCCACATCCACGGGCACCAGCTCAAAATCGAGCTGGAGCAGCTCTTTACCGGCCAGCAGTCCGGCCAGGGTCCCACCGGAACCGGTAGCGTGGTAAATGTAATCAAAACCCGGTAATTCTGCCTCATGCTTGAGCTGGCCGCCAAGCTCCATTAGGGCCTCCACATAACCCAGCGTTCCTGTGGCGCTGGCGCCGCCGG
>PWFM01000189.1 GCA_003553895.1 Syntrophomonadaceae bacterium
AGATCGGATATCAATTCCAGTTTATAGGTTTCCCCGTTTTCTCGAAACATTTCCTCCGCTTCTTCCCTGGTCATTTCCCGGCGGCGGATAGGCAGTTTTTCCTTGACAATCTTTTTCATCTCTTTTTCGATCGTTTTAAGTTCATCGGATGAAATTGGTTCTTCAAAATCAAAATCGTAGTAAAATCCATTTTCAATGGCAGGCCCGATTCCAAGCTTTACCCCGGGATAAAGCCTCTTAACGGCATGGGCCAGCACATGGCTGGCTGTATGCCGGTAGACCTTCGCTCCCAGGGGCGATTCGAAGCTCACAAAAGATACCTCGCTGTTTTCCGGTACAGGAGCATTGATATCGCACTCCTCCCCGTCAACCAGCACCGCCAGCAGCTCTTTATTATCAGCAGTTTTTTCCCGGTATAAATCCATGCAGGTCGTGCCCCGGGGGTAAGTAACTTCTTTTCCGTTTTCCAGTTTAACTTTTATTTGCAAGCGCCGGAGGCCTCCTTTTTTCTAGAAACTACAGTATTGAAATGCTGTTGTTTGAATAAAATCATAAAACTTAGGGCTTTCCCTGTCAAGGCTATGGTCCCTCTTATACCAGTTTACCACCTTAAGCAAAACGCAGTTTAAGTTAAAAAAACTCTTTAACTCTTGATTTTAATGGCCCCGGGCAGCAGTTCAACCTCAACCGGAGCTCGGCCGGGCTGTTCACCGTCAAGGTTAAGCAGAGCCTCTTCCGGAGATGTTACATTAACCCGGGTGCCCCGTAAAAATTTTATCTTAGGGTTGTTCATATGCTTTCCTTTGTAAACATTAGGAAGGTTATAAAGTAAGTCTTTCTTTCCTAAATTACCCAGGATAATTACATCAAACAAACCGTCATCCATCCGGGCATAGGGGGCAAGGTACATCCCTCCAC
This sequence comes from Syntrophomonadaceae bacterium, assembly GCA_003553895.1. Classification (GTDB taxonomy): domain Bacteria; phylum Bacillota; class Dethiobacteria; order DTU022; family DTU022; genus B1SED10-74M. The sequence goes on from PWFM01000189.1 coordinate 919, forward strand.
CGGCATAACAGCCATTACCGATTAAAACTGTCGCTACTCTACCTTCAAAAGCAATCTTACCGTCTACGCTCACTGTCATTTCCTTGTTCCGGTAAAGAAGCAAGCTGACCACGGTTCCCCACAGGAAAGAGATGAATCCACCTAAAGCTTTGCTGGTCCTGTTAACCCGCCCCACCGTTTCGCCGTCAAGACCCAGGCCGGCAATATTGATAAAGTAGCTACTTTCCTGGGCGCCCTGATTATTGATATATGTAACCCTGCCGACATCGACCTCGCGGGCGGAGCTTTTAACGAGGTGACTGGCTGCCCCTCTAACATCTTTTGGAATGCCCAGGGTCCTGATTAAATCGCTGCCGGTTCCGGTAGAAATAAAACCAAGGGCAGCGTTTTCCCGCACAGCCCTGTCCTCGTGGAAAAATCCGTTTACAACCTCATTGTTGGTTCCGTCACCGCCGACGGAAACTATTAAATCATAACCCTCCCGTAAATAGCGTCGGGTTATTTCAGCCGCATCTCCGGCTTTTTCCGTAAAACTGTGTTCAAAAGTAAGGCCTTCTTCCTCCAGGGCCGCGGCTATCTTCGGCCACTTCTTTGCGGCAAGGCCGCCGCCGGAAGCAGGATTTACCACCACAGCGGCTTCTTTTAACTGCAAGGACCACACCCCTTTTCATTTTCTGGATGTTGTAAAGCTTGATTATTACCACCAAGGCAGGCTCGCAGCAACGCCCTTAACCGGAATGATTTACACCTCAGTCATTATATCACAACCAGGCCTGGATCCTGTAACCGAAAAAGTTTTATTCTGCAATTAAATCTTCCACATATTTTTTTACCAGGTCCCTGGTTTTCCTGAATCTCTTCAGTATTTCCTCTTCTGTTCCGTCACCATGTAAGGGGTCTTCCAGGGGCCAGTGTTTCTTTTCCACTCCAGGCGGCACCACTGGGCAGTTATCGCGGGCATCACCGCATAGAGTAATTAACAGATCGGCCCAGTCGAGCATTTGCCGCTCCAGACCGTCGGAAGACTGATCGCTGATATCAATTCCCGCTTCTTTCATGACGGCAATCGAATAAGCATTAATCCCCGCCGGAGCAGTGCCGGCGCTCTTCGCTTCGAACCTGTCGCCGCCGAGAGTTCTCAAAAATCCTTCTGCCATCTGGCTGCGCACAGAATTTCCTGTACACAGGAAAAGAACTTTTCTTTTAGCCCTTTGAGTTTTCATTATCGATACCTCCGGTATTCCTGTAACCGATATTATTTAGCCGATCATAATCACATTTTATCCTCCTGTGACGGTTATGGCAAATACCGTAGAAGGCATTTTTCGATTTTACCGCAACCTGTTGCCAGAATACAGAGTTTATGTTACTATATGAAGTATATCATATATAGTAATATAGTTACATAACAAGGGGAGGACAAGAATGGCCGAAACCAGACATTATTACCAGGCTGAAATGCTCAAAGCGCTGGCCCACCCGACCAGGCTGCAAATCCTGGAGCTCTTAAAAGGCGGTGAACTCTGCGTGTGCAACATTGTCCCGGAACTTAATATGGAGCAATCCAACGTCTCCAGGCACCTGAACATCTTAAAAAAAGAAGGCCTGGTAACATCAAGGAAAGAGGGCCTGAAAGTCTTTTACCGAATAACCGACCCCATGATCAATGACCTGCTGGAAGCAAGTTCTGAACTGCTCAAGAATTTCTGGGAAAGAAGGCAAAAAACTTTAATTTAAATGGCTGCCTGGCGCTAGACAGCCCCCATGGCTTTACCGGCCCCTAATTCACAATACAAGTTACGCCATAGAGGTTATGACTCTTCAAATAAAAAGTGTTTTATAAACATGAAAGGAGCGAATGTCAATGAAAATTAAAATTCTCGGCCCCGGCTGCAAAAACTG
>PWFM01000043.1 GCA_003553895.1 Syntrophomonadaceae bacterium
GCCCTCTTAAGGGTAGTTGCAGAGATCATTTCCAATGCTATCTCCAGGCAGCGGGCAGAAAAAGCCTTAGAGGAATCGGAAAAAAAATACCGGGAAATTCTCGCCACAATGGAAGAAGGTTACTATGAAATAGACCTGGCGGGGAATTTTACTTTTTTCAATGATTCGATGTGCAAACTGGTCGGTTATTCGCCGGATCAGCTTATGGGCAAGAATTACAGGATTTTGTACAATGATTCTCGAAGATTGTTTGAACCCTATAACCAGGTTTACCGCACCGGTATTTCGGATAAAGCTGCCAACATCCCCATCAAAACAGGAGACGGCCGCGATATATTTGCCGAGGTTTCGATCACCTTGCGCTATGACGATCAGGAAAAACCTATCGGCTTCTGTGGCATCGTGCGTGATATTACCGAACGGAAAATATACGAAGAAAAGCTTAAGTATTTAAGCCTGCACGATCAATTAACAGGCCTTTATAACCGGACCTACTTTGATGATGAAATCGGCCGGCTTGATAACAGCAGGAGCCACCCTATTACCATTATAGTCTGCGACCTGGACGGGTTGAAATTGATCAATGATACCCTGGGCCATGACAGCGGGGATCACCTTTTAGTGGCCTGTTGCAATGTGCTCAAGCAGTGTCTCCGGGCTTCAGATATCCTGGCCCGGGTTGGGGGGGATGAATTTGTGGCGATCCTTCCCCAAACTGATCGAAAAAGCGGGCAGGCGGTAGTTTCTCGAATCATGAAACAGGTTGATAAGTACAACGAGGAAAACAGCTTTTTGCCAATCAGTATTTCTACCGGCATTGCCACTCTAGAAAATTCTGCCTTTTCGTTATGGGAAACGTACAAAGAAGCTGATGACTTAATGTACAGGGATAAGCTGCAAAAGGGAGCCGGGGCTAAATCGCAGATTATAAAATCGCTTGTGGCCGCTCTTGGTGAAAGGGATTTTAGCAGCGAAAGTCATCTCAAAAGGCTTAATGCGCTGTGCCGAAAAGTAGGCGAAAAAATTAAACTTCCCCCCAAACAACTCTCAAACTTAACTCTCCTGGCCAGGGTTCATGACCTCGGTCAAGTTGGCATACCCGATCAGATCCTTTTTAAGGAAGGCCCTTTGAACGAAGAAGAATGGAAAATTATGCGGACTCATACTGAAAAAGGACATCGTATTGCATCAGCCTCTACTGATCTCTATGGTATTGCGGACTTGATTTTGCACCACCATGAACGGTGGGATGGCACAGGGTATCCCTCGGGCTTAGAAGGCGATTCCATTCCCCTGGAATGCCGGATCCTGGCCATAATTGATGCTTATGATGCTATGATCAGCCCTCGTCCTTACAGCAGGGCACTAAAGAAAGAAGAAGCAATTGAAGAATTAAGAAGAAATTCTGGAAAACAGTTCGATCCCTACCTTGTTGGCGTATTCTTAAGCGTTATTTAACTTCAGCCCTCACCTTCATGGTTAATAAAAAACAGCCATGGCAAAAGCTGCCAGCATTGTCACTATTCCAAAGATGTTAACCTGCTTGATTAGAGCATAAAGCGAAGTCTTGAAGTAATCGTTGGTTACATATGTGCAGAGATGAACGGGTGAGCCCAGGTAACCGGCATAAGAACAGACATATATAAGCCCCAGATAACGCACTGTGAGCATTTCCGGTCCCAGCAGGGGCATCATAACCGGTAAAGCGATGCCAAGAGAAGCGGTATTGTTGCCGGTTATAAAACCGGTTATAAAGGGAAGGGCCACGACAACTATTATTAACGGCAGGCCCTGGTCCAGCAGGAAATAGGTGGCCTGATGGATCGATTCCGCCTCCAACATAAAATCCTTGTAAATAACAATACTCAATATAGAAAGGGCAAGCGGCCAGTTTAAGCCGCGTAAAAATATTTTTGCTCTTTCCCTGAGGGCGCCGGTTTTGTCAACGGAAGGCAAGTTGATAAAAAAAGCGATTGCAATACCGGCCAGCAAAGCGAGGGGGAAATAAACCCCGAAAGCTATTCCCAGCACGATGGCCACCAGGTACGGGGAAGCCGCGCCAACCAGACCGAGCAGGGCTTCCCGGCCATTGGCGCTGCCTTCTTCAGGAGCAACCATCTGATCTTTAGCAGGATACCGCCTTAAAAGTAGAAAAGCGGCCATTATGAAGACTACAACTACTACCGGGACGGTAAAACCGAGGTACTGGGCAATACTGATCCCGGTAATCCCTGAGGCCAGGATCAAGCCGGCGTTGAAGGGATAGATAAGGACAACCAGGTGCCGGTAAACCATATTGGACATGGCCAGCTCCAGGGGCGGCATTTTTAAATCTTTCCCCGCTTCTTCCACCATGGGGGCAGAAATAATTGCTCCCCCGGGCACAGTTGAAAACAAGGATATGGCTGCCGGGAAAATCATGATCAGGGCCCTGGGATCGCGGATTAGAAACTTCAGGTTTTCAACCAGTTTTTCCATGGCCCCAATTTGTTGATGGAGGTGGCCGAGCATGGTTATAGCCACAACCATGGAAACCAGGTAAAAAGCTGTGGGACTGGTTAAAGAAGCATAAAGAATTTGCAGGTTGTCACCGGGAGTGTTGCTGTTTGATACAGCAAGGACTAATATGGCCAGAAATAAAACCTGGTAGAGTTTCCATTTTTTACGGATCAAGACAATGATCAAAAAGATGGACAGAGTTACACCTGCTGCTTCGAGTAGAGATTGATCTATTTCAACCATGGTTAGTTTTCTCCTGTTGTACTTGAATATGTCTATTGCTAAAGATTAATTATGCTATGCGCCAACCTTAAA
>PWFM01000167.1 GCA_003553895.1 Syntrophomonadaceae bacterium
CCGGTTGACGGAGAACCGGTTATGGTTAGTTCCAAAGAATTTATGGAGCAAATAATCCTGGGCCAGATTACAGTTCTCGCTCTTGAAAATGCCGGCATTCCGGTGGAAAAAATTGACCCCATTGCCGGAACCGAACCGATCAGGCGGGCCCTGACAATGGGAAATATTGATCTCTACTGGGAATATACCGGTGTTGTCTGGCGGCAGGTTTATGAAAAAGAAGAGCCGGTTGCAGTTCCGGAACAGGTTTACCGTAAAGTAGCTGAAAAGGATGCCGAAAAAGATCTGGTCTGGCTTGCCTATGCGCCCTTGAATAAAACGTATACGCTTATGATGCAAGAAGATAAAGCCGTTGAACATGACATCAATACGATCAGCGATCTGGCAGAATGGGTTGAACAGGTTCAAGCAGGAGAGTTGGAATAATGGAATTACCCCCCCTTACAAGCAATATTTTTTCTAATGATCATAGTACAGAACGGGCCTGGCGCTGGTTTTTCGTATTTTTTACGGCATTCCTGGCAGTTATTCTTTACCTCTTCTGGTATCCACTAAGAGATCCCGGTTTTGCTTACTCGATCGTTTCTATTACTGTTTATAATAGAGTGATATTCAGGTTGTTCCAGGGCATAACCGCCCTGGGCAGTGAGGGTTTTTTTCTGGTTTTCCTATCAGTGATTTACTGGTCTATTAACAAGTCCCTGGGTTTCTGGGGTTTAATCCTGATGCCTTCGGCAATTTTTGTGACCAGCGAGATACCCAAGGATATTATCAGGTTGCCCCGACCTGATGTCAGGGGGATCACTGTTCCCACCTATACTTTTCCCAGCGGCCACACCTCGGGGGCAGTTAGCGTTTGGGGTTACCTGGCTATTATGCTTAAGAAACGCTGGCTCTGGATCTGGGCCGTTCTAATATGTCTCCTGGTCGGCCTATCCAGGATTACGCTCGGCTACCATTTTCCCGGAGACGTGATCGGCGGTATTGTCACCGGGGTGATTTTCCTGGCCGTATTTTTAGGGATCGGCCTGGGCATGATAGAAAACAGGTTTTATGAAAAATTTCCCCCCGCTATGCTTCTGCTTCTGGCCCTGGTTATTCCTATCGCCCTTTCTTTTTTGCCCGCCACCTATGCGCCCAACCTGATGGGTTACGTCGCGGGGGCGGGAGCAGGGCGTTTGCTGGAAAAGGAAAAACTGGATTTTAATCCCCGGGGTAGCATGTTTGAACATGTAGTGAGGGGTTTAATTGGCATAGTGGTAATCGGGATAATTATCCTTCCCCTGGGGCCGCTGCTGCCCGGTAATATTCATCCTCTCACTTTTATCATCCATGCCCTTTCCACGTTCTGGGCGACCTTTCTGGCGCCGCTTTTCTTTGTCAAGGTGGGGCTGGCCCGGCTTGACAACCACGGTTAACAGAAAATAGAAATAAATTAAACTGGGGTGCAAACATTTGCTTATCGTTGTATAATAATGATGCAGCAGAAATCCTTACATAATCTGCCCAACAAAATACTAAACAGGAGGATGAGATAATATGAGCGTAAAAGGCACCAAAACTGAAAAAAATCTCTTAACCGCATTTGCCGGAGAATCACAGGCCCGGAATCGGTACACCTACTTTGCCAGCCAGGCAAAAAAGGAAGGGTATGTTCAGATCTCGGCAATTTTTGAAGAAACCGCAAACCAGGAAAAAGAGCATGCCAAAAGGCTGTTTAAACATTTAGAGGGCGGAGATGTTGAAATCCAGGCCTCTTTTCCTGCAGGGGTTATCGGTAATACCCGGGAGAATTTGCAGGAAGCCGCAGGCGGCGAAAATTACGAATGGACCGATATGTATCCCGGCTTTGCCAAAGTAGCCCGGGAAGAAGGTTTTAATGAAATAGCGGACATGTTTGAGTCAATCGCTGTGGCGGAGAAACAGCATGAAAAAAGGTACCTGGGCTTGATGGCCAATATCGACAATGGCAAGGTTTTTAAAAAAGACCAGCCTGTCCGGTGGTTCTGCCGTAACTGCGGGTATGTTTATGAAGGAGAAGAGGCGCCGGATGTCTGCCCTTCCTGCGACCATCCCCAGGCCCATTTCGAAGTGATTTGCGAAAACTGGTAGAGATAAAAGCGGAACCCGGCTAAACCGGGTTCCGCTTCTTGTGAGTGCGCCCGGCATGGGCGAACATCAATTTCTTTTGAGGTCAACCGGGAAGGCGGCTCATTATAGCCCAACCTGGATTATCTGTAGAGAAATAAATATGAAAAGGGGATTATCTATTGAAACTGGCACGCTACCTGGTTAATAACCAGGTAAAATATGGAATTATAGATGGAGAGGAATTGCGGGAAATTTTTCAGCCGCTTGGCGATTGGGAACCCTCAAAGCTAAAAGAATCGGGATCCGGGGCCAGGTTTTCAGAGGTTAGACTGCTCGCGCCCTGTTTGCCGACCAAGATCATTTGCCTGGGCTTAAACTACCGCAGCCATGCCGAAGAATTGAACCTGGCTCTGCCTGAAAAGCCTATTTTATTTATGAAACCCTCCACTACTGTTATTGGTCCCGGTGAGGCTATTCTATATCCGCCCCAGAGTAAAAGGGTCGATTACGAGGCCGAGCTGGGGGTGGTTATCGGACGGAGGGCCTACCGGGTGAAGCGTTCAGAGGCGCTTGATTATGTCCTCGGTTATACCTGCGCCAACGATGTTACCGCCCGCGACAGGCAGCCCCCGGACGGGCAGTGGACTTACGCGAAAAGCTTTGATACCTTCTGTCCCCTGGGTCCGGTTATTGAAACCGGGATTAAAGACCCGGAAAGC
>PWFM01000187.1 GCA_003553895.1 Syntrophomonadaceae bacterium
GGCCAATTTAATTGACAAAGGGGTGTACGCGTGTTAAACTCAGCAATAGATTAAAACCGCACGAAGATAGGTCTTAAATGCCCCGTAAAACTCGGGCTACCTGATTCGGCGAGTCCTTTACAGGGGGTATGTTTATGTACGCAATTATTGAAACAGGAGGCAAACAGTACCGCGTGGAAGAAGGATCCACTATTCGCGTGGAAAAGCTTCCGGCCGATAAAGGCGAAACGGTAACATTTGATCGGGTTTTATTTTGTAAAAGCGAAGAAGCAGTAAATGTAGGCGCTCCGTACCTGGATAACTGCCGGGTAGAAGGCAAGGTGTTGGGCAATGGGCGCGGCCGTAAAATTACGGTTTACAAGTATAAACCGAAGAAAAATTACAGCCGCAAGCAGGGCCACCGTCAACCTTACAGTGATGTTAAGATTGAAAAAATAAACTTGTAATTAGGATTAATAATTTATAAAGGCAGGCATGAAAGAGAGGTGTCATAAATGGCTCATAAAAAAGGAGTAGGCAGTTCCCGCAACGGTCGTGACAGCAATGCAAAACGACTGGGCGTGAAACGCTATGGCGGCCAGGTGGTCAAAGCAGGCAGCATAATTGTTCGTCAGAGGGGCACTAAATTTCACCCGGGCATCAATGTCGGCATAGGCGGGGATGATACATTGTTTGCCAAGGCCGAAGGCCGCGTGGTTTTTGAGCATACTAATCGCGCTAAAAAGCAGGTAAGCGTACTGCCATTAGAAGGCGCGACAGCCAACTAGTTGAAAATGGGTCCGGGTTAACCCCCGGGCCTTTGTATATTATAATCTTTACTTTGTGGCAGCGCTGCAGGTGATCTTGGACCAATGTTCGTAGACGAGTTAGAGCTTTTTGTGCGCGGAGGCCGAGGTGGAAATGGAGCAGTCTCTTTCCGAAGGGAAAAGTATGTGCCCAGAGGCGGTCCTGACGGGGGAGATGGTGGCGACGGAGGCAGTGTTTACATCCTGGCCGATGCTTCTAAACACAGCTTTTTAGATCTCAGCTACCGCCGGACATTGAAAGCCGGTGATGGCGAACATGGGCGTAGGAAAAACCAGCATGGCGCCAGGGGTAAGGATTTATTTGTTTACCTTCCTCCAGGCACGCTTGTCCGTGATGAAAATGGAAACATTTTGGCCGATTTAACCCAGGCCGGCCAAAGAGCCCTCGTAGCCCGGGGCGGCAAAGGCGGAAAAGGAAATGCCCGTTTCGCTTCTTCAAGGCGTCGTGTGCCACGCCTGGCGGAAAAGGGACTGCCCGGGGAAGAAAAACCGATCAAGATGGAGCTGAAGTTGATGGCCCAGGTCGGGTTAGTTGGTTTGCCCAATGCTGGAAAATCAACATTGCTAAGCAGAATTAGCGCAGCAAAACCAAAAGTTGACTCCTATCCCTTCACTACCCTTGCTCCCAACTTGGGCATGGTAAAAGTTGGCGATCAGGGTAGTTTTATTGTGGCCGATTTGCCCGGATTGATCGAGGGAGCCCACCGGGGGGCCGGTTTAGGCCACCGTTTTCTAAGGCATGTGGAAAGAAACCTGCTCCTGTTGTTTTTGATCGACCTGTCTCCCGGGGTAGAACCGCATCCTTGCCAAGCTTACCGGATGCTGCAGAAAGAGCTGGAAGAATACAGCCCTTTGCTCTTGAGATATCCTAAAGTTGTTGCCGGCAACAAGCTGGATGTTACCGGCGCTGAAGAACAGTTAGAAAAGCTGCGGCAAGAATTAGCCCAAAAAGAGGATGAAGCTACACCTGTATTCGGCATATCTGCCGCTACAGGTGAGGGTCTAAGCGAGCTGGTCAGTTTTCTATACCGTAGAATAAATGAACTGGCAGAGGAAAGGCCGGTTGCTGAATTAGAACAGGAAATCAGGCTGGAACAGGCCGCTGAGGAACCTTTAAAAGTAGAAGTAATTAATGGCGTGTACGAGGTTACAGGAACGGCGATAGCGAGGATGGCAGCGAAAACCGATTTCGAAAATGAAGAAGCGCTGCAGCGATTTCAAAATTTTACCCGTAAGATTGGCCTGGATAAAGAATTGAAAAAAAAGGGAATCAAAGAGGGCGACACCGTGCGCATAGGCGGTGAAGAGTTTTATTTTTACGAATAAACTAAGAGATAGGAGTTGCCTTAATTGTTTTTTCTCCGTAATAATGGAAATGCCGCTCCCATGAATGTAGGTTTGATGGGCGGGACTTTTGACCCCATTCACATGGGGCACCTTGTAACAGCTGAAGAAGCAAGGCAGCAATTTGACCTTGATTATGTGATTTTTGTGCCCACCGGCAGTCCTCCTCACAAGGAGAAGGAGAAGATTTCGCTCCCCGAACATCGTTACTTGATGACTTCGCTGGCTGTTATGTCTAACCCTCATTTTTTTGTCTCTACAGTGGAAATAAATTCTGAAGGACCAACCTACACTATAGATACGGTCAGGCACTTTTCGGGTAGTGAAAAAGAGGGGCCGGAAATATTTTTTATTACCGGAGCAGATGCTATTTTAGAAATTTTTAGCTGGAAAGATTATGAAGAACTGCTGCGGCTGTGTACCTTCATAGCTGTTTCCCGGCCCGGCTATTCCCTGGGTCGCTTCCGGGAAACCCTGGGCCAGTCTTGCCCTGATATGGTCAACAAGGTCCATTTGCTTGAAATACCGGCTTTGGCTGTTTCATCAACCTATATCCGGGAAAGAGTGGCCCTGGGGAAAACGATAAAGTACTTAACACCGGAACCGGTTGAACAATATATTAAGAAACACGGACTGTACATGTACGGTTAATAACAGCCGGCTGTACTAACCTTTAATTAGGTTATAATATAAGCGGAGGTGTTTGTTTAATGGTAAAAACTTTGTATGTAGGCAACATTCCCTGGAGCACTAAAGAAGACGATCTGCAGCAGTTTTTCTCGGAGTTTGGCGAGGTGCTCGAGTGTCGGATCATTACTGAACGTGCTACCGGGCGGTCCCGTGGTTATGGTTTTGTGGAAGTGAATGAAGACCAGATGGAACAGATTATGGAAAAAGCAAACGGTGCCGAACTGGAAGGTAGAAAGCTGGTTGTTAACGAGGCTAAACCGCGGGAACAGTAACAGCTGTATTCATTTTTTATTTATTTTGGGCAATAAGAAAGCTTTTAATGCTTTAAAACCAGTTAATTGAGCAAACTATTGTCATAAGCCGGGATTAATTTATGCAACCTGACCACTATATAGAGTTGATGCGGAACAAACTGGATCATGAACTATTTGTTCATTCCCTGGGTGTAGCTGAGGCCGCAGCCGATCTGGCCGGGCGCTTTGGGGCCGATCCTGGAAAGGCTTATCTTTCAGGGATTGTGCATGATTACGGCAAGCGCTTTTCCGGGCCGGAGTTGTTGAAAATCGCCGGGCAGCTGGGAGTATCCCTGGATCGGATTACCAGCCGGGAACATCGCCTTCTGCATGCCCCGGTGGGATCTGCTTTAATAAATAAGGAATTAAAAATAAGCGATCCGGAGATTCTCCGGGCAGTGGCCAACCATACTACCGGTCGCCCCGGGATGGGCAGGCTGGAAAGGGTAGTCTATCTTGCCGATTATATTGAAAAAGGCAGGGATTTTCCCTCTGTTGACAAGATCAGGAAGGCTGCCCGCGAGGATCTTGATCGGGCCCTGCTGGAAGCGGTTGAATTTGCGATCAGATCGGTCATCGAAAGAAGGCTGATGCTGCACCCACGGTCGGTTGCTTTCCGAAATGAGCTTGTGGAGGCCCAAAGGAACAGGACGGGCGATGTTTTCAATTAATTGGAGTTATTGTTACAATAGTGTTCAGGTAAAAATGCAAAAAAAGATGGCTTAAAGGTGCGGAGGTGATTATATTTGACACGGGAACCAGACAGCGGCTCCCGGGAACTGGCTTCAAAGGTTATTAACCTGGCGGCGCAAAAAAAGGCGCAAGATCTACGTTTGCTCGAAGTCGGGAAAGTGTCGATTATTGCCGATTATTTTATAATCGCTACCGGAGGCACGGCGGTTCAGGGCCACGCCATTTGCGATCACCTTACAGAAAACCTGAAAAAAGCTGGTTATTATGCCTCGCGGATTGAAGGATACCGCGAGGGCTGGTGGGTGGTCCTTGATTACGGGTCCGTGGTCGTTCATATTTTCCAGCCTGAATCAAGGGATTTCTATGACCTGGAAAGGCTTTGGACGGAAGCTCCACAGGTTGAGCTGGAAGAAGATGGCGACGGATGTTTTATGGCTAAAGAGTCAACAGATCAATAACTGGCAAAAAGAATTTGCTGGCAGCAGGGGAAAACATTATGGATACTGAAAAAGTTCAGGAAGCTGTATTGGCTAAGGCTACCGAAAGAGCTAACCCGGCCGGTGAGAAATATTTAAGCATTTCTCTGGCTGCGAGCAGTGAGCTGGCCCGGCTCTATAACCTGCCAGGACGTTTGGTCGAATCGGCAGCCCTGGAAGCCAAAGTAATTCCGGAACGTTATCAGCGCAGTGTGGGCAGTATCGGTTTCGAGGGTCAATTAAAATTGCTGGCCTCATCGGTAGGTATAGTCGGGGCCGGTGGCCTGGGCGGTTTTGTTTTAGAGATCCTGGCCCGGATGGGAACAGGCAGGCTGGTAGTTATTGATGACGACACTTTTTCAGAAAGCAACCTTAACCGCCAGCTTTTGTCTACCGAATCGACCCTGGGTAATTCTAAAGCAGAAGAAGCAGCGCTGAGAATATCAGAGATCAACAGTTCCCTGGAAGTGGAGGCCTACCGGTGCCGGGGAGATAGGTCCAATATGGCCGGAATATTTTCTAACTGCTCCCTGGTGATTGATTGCCTTGACAACCTGCCCAGCCGTTTTGAGCTGGAAGAAGTTTGCGGGCGGTTGAATATAGCCATGATTCACGGCGCCATAGCCGGTTTTATTGGCCAGATGGCTGTAATACGGCCTGAGCGTCCTCTTTTATCCTCAATCTATGGACGAATTAAAGAAAGTGGGGCCAGACAGGGAGTGGAGCTTGAACTTGGTAACCCGGCTTTTACGCCGGCCATGCTGGCTTCATTTCAATGTTCCGAAGCTGTTAAGATCCTGGCCGGTTTGGAGGGAGTCCTTCCTGCGGACAGGTTGTTAATTATAGATATGCAGTCGGGCAGTTCTTACCAGGTTGATGTCGGCGCCGGAGAAGATTGATTTGAGGGGCTTAAAAATTAAGGTTCTCAGCTATTGACAAGAATTTATACCATGCATATAATGTTAGATGTACTCGAGGTGCCCAATAACTTTTGATGAAGGGAAGCAGTAAGCGGGGATGCTTACCAGAGAGCCGGAGGATGGTGAAATCCGGCAGGCAGAGCTGCTGAACTCGTCCCGGAGAAGCGGTGGTGAAAAACAATTAGCCGCCGCCGTAAGACCGGCGTTAACGGTTTGAGCGGGTAATAAACGGGGGGCTGTGGCGCAGTGGGAGCGCGCTTCCTTGGCATGGAAGAGGTCGCGGGTTCGACTCCCGCCAGCTCCACCAGTATTTTCACCAACAAGGGTGGTACCGCGGGTATTAATTCCGCCCCTTACCAGGGCGGTTTTTTTTATTCTTATGGGGGGATACGACTGATGACAACCTACAACGCGACCCAGATTGAAGAAAAATGGCAAAAATTATGGGAAGAACAGGATTCATACCGTTCCAGGAGAGACAGTTCAAAAACAAAGTACTACGTTTTAGAGATGTTCCCCTATCCCTCCGGGAAACTGCATATGGGGCACATGCGCGTTTATTCCATTGGCGACGTTTTAGCCCGCTACCTGCGGATGCGTGATTACAATGTAATTCATCCTATGGGCTGGGATGCTTTCGGCCTGCCCGCAGAGAATGCCGCTATTGAAAACAATATTAACCCGGCAGAGTGGACTGCTGAAAACATTGAACATATGAAAAAACAACAAAAAAGGCTGGGCGTTAGTTATGATTGGCACAGGGAAGTGAACACATCTGCCCCCGATTACTACCGCTGGTCACAGTGGCTGTTTCTGCTTATGTACAGGCGGAGCCTGGCCTACAAGAAAAAATCTGACGTCAACTGGTGCGAAACCTGCGCAACGGTCCTGGCCAATGAGCAGGTGGAAAAAGGGCTTTGCTGGCGCTGCTCGAGCGCAGTGGTAACCAGGGATTTAGAACAGTGGTTTTTGCGAATCACCGATTACGCGGAACGGTTGCTAAACGACCTGGAGCAACTTCCCGGTTGGCCGGAGCGGGTAAAACTGATGCAGCAAAACTGGATTGGACGCAGCGAAGGTGCAGAAATTGCTTTCCAGGTTGAGGATTTCCCCGAAGAAGAAATTCGCACCTTTACCACCAGGCCCGATACTCTGTTTGGGGTTACCTATATGGTTTTGGCGCCCGAACACCCCCTGGTTAAACCTCTTGTAAAGGGTACCGACCGGGAGCAAGAAGTAATCGACTTTGTGGCCAAAACCAAGAAAGAAAGCGAAATTGATCGGACCTCGGAAGAAACACCCAAAATCGGCCTTTTTACCGGCCGCTATGCCATAAACCCTGTTAACGGTGAGAAAGTCCCGATCCTGGTCGGCAATTATGTCCTGATGGCCTACGGGACGGGGGCGGTAATGGGGGGGCCGGCCCATGATCACAGGGATTTTGAATTTGCAAAAAAATACGATCTGCCCATCAGGGGGGTTATCCATCCCGGAGGCGAAAAAGAGCTCTCAGAAGAAACTATGACAGAAGCTTATGTGGATGAAGGCTACATGGTCAATTCCGGTTCTTTCAACGGCACAGAAAGCCGGGAGGGGATCCAAAAGGTAACGGCATACCTGGAAGAGCAAAATTTGGGCCAATACCGGGTTACATACCGAATCCGGGACTGGTTGATCTCGCGCCAGCGTTACTGGGGCGCCCCGATTCCGATTATATACTGCCAAAAATGCGGCACTGTACCGGTCCCTGAAGAGGATTTACCCGTAGAGCTGCCGCTTGATGTAGAACTCTCCGGCAACCGTGTTCCCAGCCTGGCCCATTATGCTGAATTTGTGCACACAACATGTCCGAATTGTGACGGGGAAGCTACACGGGAAACTGATACCATGGATACTTTTATTTGTTCCTCATGGTATTTTCTGCGTTTTACCAGTCCAAATTGCGATACTGCGCCTTTTGATCCCGGTGACGCTGATTACTGGATGCCGGTGGATCAGTATATTGGCGGGATAGAGCACGCCGTGCTTCATCTTCTCTATGCCCGGTTTTTTACAAAGGTCCTTTATGATGCCGGTATGATCAAGGTAAACGAGCCTTTCAACAGGCTCCTGGCCCAGGGCATGGTTTACAAGGATGGCGCAAAAATGTCCAAGTCAAAAGGCAATGTAGTCACTCCCGATGAAATAGTTGAACGCTTCGGCGCCGATACGGGGCGCCTTTTTATCCTGTTTGCTTCTCCGCCCGAGAAGGACCTTGACTGGAACGATCAGGGCGTGGAAGGTTGTCACCGTTTCCTGCGCCGGGTGTGGCGGCTGGTTACAGACAGCGCAGAGGATATAGGATCTATTTCAGGAAGAACTGAAGAGGAAGGACATGAAGCTGAGCTGCAGCGCAGCCTGCATGCCGCGATCAAGAAAGTAAGCGTTGATATTGAGGAACGGTTTAATTTTAATACCGCCATCAGCGCCATTATGGAACTGGTAAATGCCATCTATGCCTATCGGCAGGCACTGGAAAAGGAAAATTATAACCGGGAAATTTTGCGGGAAGCTCTTGAAAAAACGGTTATCCTGCTTGCGCCCTTTGCTCCTCACCTGGCCGAAGAAACCTGGGAACTTTTGGGCAAGGAAGGAAGTGTGCACCGCCAGCACTGGCCAACCTACGATCCGGACATGCTGGAAGTTGACCAGGTTGAGGTGGTTATCCAGGTAAACGGTAAGGTGCGGGGCAGAATCAACGTTCCGGCCGACTGCCCCGAGGAGAGCTTAATTGAAACAGCCCGCGGCAGCGACCGGATTGGTGAATTGCTTGAAGGCAAAGAGATTGTCAAAACCATTGTTGTTCCCAATAAACTGGTTAACATAGTGGCTCGTTAATATTTCTATAAATTAGTAAAATATTGTCAAATCGACACCAAATCCTTGACATATCTATATTCAGGCTTTATAATATATAACTAAACAGGCTAACTACTTGCAAATAAACCCCGGGTTTTCCGTAAAAATCATGTATGAACAAGTTTTTACCCTTGCTGAAATGTAACCGGCTTAAAAATCGGTTATTAGATCCACGGTTTATATAACCTGAAAGGAGGACGAGCAAAATGGCTGAAGAGGAAAAAAAAGTAAAGAATGAAGGAAAAGCAGGTGGAAGCGGTGAAGCTGTATTAAAGCCGGATCCATCAAAAGAAGGAGACAGCATTAGAATCTCATCAGAAGTGATTGCTGTTATAACCAGTATCATTGCCAGCGATATTCCTGGTATAGCCGGCCTGAGCGGTGGTGTTGTTGGAGGGCTTGCCGAGAGGCTGGGCCGCCGGGACATGACCAGGGGCATCAAGGTAGAGGTCAATGAGGATAAGGTTACCATAGACTTAAATGTAATTGTCGAATATGGCAAACCGATCGTTGATTCTACCGATAAGCTGAAGAAGGAAATCCGCAGCAATGTCGAAAAGACGACCGGGTTGAAAGTGGAAGCTATTAACATCAATGTGCAGGGTATCAATGTTCCCGGTGAAGAAGAGAAAGAAGGAGAAGCGGAAGAAAAGAAATAGTTTGCCCGCTTGTTCGGAAAAATAATTAAGTGTTATATATAAATCCGGCCCCTTTGTTAAGAGGGGCCGGATTTTTTGATCCCGTTATTAAGCTTGCGGCAGGACAATATGAAGATGAGGGAGAATTATTTAAACATTAATATGCTTTTAAAAAAATATCGGAGGTTGGTTAGCTCGTGGAAGGAAAAATTGCGGTGCGTGAGAAAGTAATTCTGGGAGTATTAATTCTGCTTTTAATAACCGGTGGCGCATGGCGGGCGGTTGATTATTTACGGGCTCCCAGCCCGGAAATAGCGCGGATAGATCATATCGAGGAAACTGGCCGGGATGAAGAGATACCAGAGCCGGTGATGATATCGGTCCACCTTGTCGGGGCGGTAAATAAACCGGGAGTATACCAGCTGGCGGAAGGATCAAGAGTTTATGAACTTTTGGATATGGGAGGCGGTTTTACGGGGGATGCCGACCAGGAAAGATTGAACCAGGCCCGGCCCCTGTTTGACGGAGAACAAATATATGTGGCCCGGATCGGCGAAGAACAACCGGCAGCCCGGGATGGGAATTCGGTCCTGATCAATATTAACCGGGCAGCCGCTTCAGAGTTGACGGCCCTGCCTGGTATCGGCGAAGTTCGCGCTGCCCAGATCGTAGAGCATCGCGAAAAACACGGGTATTTCCAGACCAAAGAAGATATAATGGATGTAAGCGGGATCGGACAGACTACCTTTGATAATTTTGCCGATAAAATAACTGTTTATTAAGAGATCATTGAGGTGGTTTATGAGGGTCTATGATTTGATTATAAAAAAACGCAGCGGATGGAGCCTTTCCAAAGCTGAAATAAATTACCTGGTGGAAGGTTACGCAGCTGGTTCAATCCCGGATTATCAAATGGCCGCTTTCGCGATGGCCGTTTATTTTCAGGGCATGACAGAAGAAGAAACCCTGGAACTGACCCGGGCTATAGTTGCTTCCGGAATTACAATCAATCTTGATCATATTCCCGGGGTCAAAGTTGATAAGCACAGTACCGGGGGAGTGGGCGATACCACTACCCTGGTCCTGGCACCCCTGGTGGCCGCTGCCGGCTTGCCGGTGATAAAACTATCGGGTCGTGGGCTTGGCCACACCGGCGGCACTCTTGATAAGCTGGAATCAATTCCCGGTTTCAAAACTGCGCTTACGGCCGCTGAATTAGCAGAGGCGGTTAAGAAAACGGGATTGGCTGTGGCGGCCCAGGGTCCCGATCTGGTCCCGGCTGACAAAAAGCTCTATGCCCTGCGCGATGTTACAGCTACTGTAGACAGCATCCCCTTGATTGCTGCCAGCATTATGGCCAAAAAACTGGCTGTCGACTGCGATGCCCTGGTCCTTGATGTCAAGACGGGAACCGGCGCTTTTATGAAAGGCTATGAAGAAGCTTTTGAGTTAGCCCGCAGCATGGCTGCTATTGGCCGGGGAGCAGGCCGTGATACGGTCGCGGTTATCAGCAGAATGGATCAACCGCTGGGCAAAGCAATCGGCAATGCCCTTGAAGTTAAAGAGGCGGTTCTTACCCTGCGCGGGGAAGGGCCGCCGGATTTAGAAGAGCTGTGCCTGGCGCTTGGGGGCTGGATGGCCTACCTGGGAAATAAAGTAAAAGATCCCGGGCAGGGCCGGGAGTTTATGAAAGAATTTATCGATAACGGAACCGCACTGGAGAAGTTCAGGAAACTGGTTGAAAGTCAGGGCGGCGATCGGAGGGTGGTTGACGATTTGTCGCTTCTCCCCGGGGCCGGACAGCAAGTTGAAATCAAGTCGGACCGGGAGGGATATATCAGCGCACTAAATGCCCTGCAAATTGGCTCGGCTGCAATTAACCTCGGTTCAGGCCGAAAAGAAATTGATGATCCTGTTGATCCTGCTGTTGGTATTATCCTCCATAAAAAAATGGGGGATCCGGTACGGGCCGGGGAAACGCTGGCCCTGGTGCATGTTTCTCCGGAAAGCAGGAAAGGAACAATTGATGCTGTGCATAAGATGATTAAATCAGCCTTTAAATATTCAGAAGATCCGGCGCCGGTTTCGCCCTTGATCTGTGGCTGGATTGACCGGGAGGGAGGAGAATACCATGTCTGAGGATATGGCCCCCTATATTGACCATACCCTGCTTAAACCGGAAGCGACAGCCGGTGAAATTATCAAGCTGTGCCGGGAAGCGGTGCAGTCTAAGTTTTATTCAGTATGCATTAACCCATCTTATTTGCCCGTCGCGGTCAGCGAACTGGCCGGAAGCCCGGTCAAGGTTTGCGTTGTAACCGGTTTTCCACTGGGAGCGACCACTACGGCGGTTAAAGCCTTTGAAACTGCCGAAGCGGTAAAAGGAGGAGCCGATGAAATCGATATGGTAATCCATATTGGCGCTCTTAAAAGCGGGGACAGGGATTATGTATTGCGAGATATTTCTGCCGTAGTTGGGGCGGCCCAGGGGAAGACCGTCAAGGTAATCATTGAGTCGGGACTGCTGACAGATGAAGAGAAGGTGCTTGCCTGCCGCCTGGCCAAAGAGGCGGGAGCGCATATGGTAAAGAATTCAACCGGTTTCGGACCGGGCGGGGCCAGTGTTGAAGATGTCCGGTTAATGAGAGAAACAGTAGGGCCGGAGATGGGCGTTAAGGCTTCGGCCGGGATCAGGACGGCAAGTTCGGCCCGGGAAATGATCGAAGCCGGAGCAAGCAGGATAGGGACCAGCTCCGGGATAAAGATATTAGCCCGGGGGAATAAAGGGTCGGAATAGCAGGCGCTTTTTTTGACAATGACAGGTCTTTTAGCTACAATTACTACACGTAATCACTAACCGGTGAGGAACCGGTATTTATTTTGTCGGGAGGGTTTGTTGTGCGCAGTCGCTTTTTCTTAATAGCTATCATTGTAATCGTGCTCGGATCATTACTTGCGGCCGGATCTACCTTCTACCTGGATATGCTCTGGTTTGCTGAGCTGGATTTGGAGCAGGTTTTTTGGACCCAGTATTTAACCAGCTGGGGCATGAGAATAGGCGCTTTTCTATTTCTATTTGTATTTTTATTTGCCAACCTGATGTTTACAAGGCGCTATGTTCTCAGCTTTCCTAACCTGGCCTTGAGAGAAAAACTGATGGCTTCCGGGGCGATGCGGTTTTTAACTCCGCGCCGCCTGGCCCTTTATTTTGCAGGCGCCTCCGCAGTTTTGGCCTTTATTCTTTCAGCCTACGTAGGCAATGCCTGGATGGACGTGCTTCGTTATTTTAACCAGGTTTCATTTAACATCAGTGACCCTGTTTTTGGATCAGATGTTTCGTATTACGTATTTAGCCTTCCTTTTTACAGGTTTATATATGAATTCTTGATGATGAGCCTGGTGATCGGCCTTTTGATTGTGGGAGCTATTTACATCTTCTTAAATGCGCCTTCCATTGGCAATAAGGTTTGGATGCTCCCTCCATCCAGGGCGGTCAGCCACTTGGCTGTACTTTTAACCCTGATTTTTGGACTTAAAGCCTGGGATTACCGCCTCAGTCAAAAAGAACTTCTACTGTCTGATTTAGGCGTGGTATTTGGCGCCGGGTATACCGATATAAATGCCAATTATAATGTGTTAATGGTCCTGATGATTTTGGCCGGTGTTATTGCCCTGCTTTTTGCGGCCAACATCTTCTTGCGACGGTTCCGCTTATTTATTTACGGGATCATGGCCTTGATGGGGGTTTCGCTGCTTGGCGGCTGGGCCTTACCGGCCGCTATTCAGAACTTTGTGGTCGAGCCCAGCGAGTTCAGCTACGAACGGGAATACCTGGACCACAATATTGAGTTTACCCGTGCTGCATACGGACTCGATCAATTCGCCACCCGCCGTTA
>PWFM01000109.1 GCA_003553895.1 Syntrophomonadaceae bacterium
ACCCAGACCGATGTAACAAGCGATTAAAAACCCGGCCTGGATCAACCTGCAAAAGCTGAGGACGGTGAATACACTATGCGCAGAATCTATTTCATCATACTGGCCCTGGTTTTGGTCTTCCTGTCTTTTAACCTGGGAATACGCGCCGGAGGAAGCTATCCCCCGGCTGATCTTTTCGAAACGGCTATGGCCGCCATTTCCAGCGAAGAACCGGCAGGGGAACTGGCAGATGAAAACAATTACGAAGAAGTGGAAGAAGTAGAAACTGAGGAAGTTGTAGAAGAAGATGATCCCGAACCCGACCTGCGCCGCCTGAACATGATTGTGGCCGGCGACATTACCGCCCACGTGCCCCAGATTGAGCAGGCCAAAGTAGGCGAGGACGAATATGATTTTACCCCCAGCTTTGAAATCATAAAAAGTTACCTGCAGGAAGGGGATATAACCGTTGGCGACCTGGAGACGGCCCAGGCCGGCCCGGAAATCAGATCGGTGGCCTGGGGAGTAACCGGTTATACCGGTTTCCCTGAATTCAATGCTCCGCAGGAATTATCAGAGGCTTTAAAGCAAGCCGGCTTCAACGCCATGACCATGGCTAATAACCATACTCTGGATCGGGGTTACGATGGCCTGATGACCAGCCTTGCCCATGTCAGGAATTTGGATATTAAAACTTTTGGCGCTTATAAAAGCCGGGAGGAACGGGATACCCCGACCATAATCGAACATGACGGCATTGAAATTGCCTTTATCGGCTACACCTACGGCCTGAACGGCATTCCCATCCCTGATGGGCATGAATACTGCGTTAATTATGTTCCCGAATTTGAAGATATAACGCCCGTCATTGAGGATATCCAGGCAGCCAGGGAATACGGCGCCGACCTGGTAGCGGTATTTCCGCACTGGGGCAGCATGTATGTCAGCGAACCGCAGCCCCAGCGCCTGCGGGAAGTGGCTTCCCGGATGGCTGCCGCCGGAGCGGATCTGATCATGGGCGGCCATCCCCATTATATCCAACCCCTGGAATGGTTCTTTAACGAAACCGAAGACGGCAAAGAAAGGGCCAGCCTGGCCATATATTCTCTGGGGAATTTTTTGTCCAACCAGCATTATCCCCATAACCCTTCACCTTTTGTAGAATACGGGGCTCTGCTGGATATCGACCTGACCAAAAACAAGGATACGGGCCAGGCCTGGATTAGCGATGTAGATTACGAAATAACCTGGGTTCACCGGGGCTGGCGGCATCGCATCCTCCCCCTTTCCGATGTTTTCGCCGCCTCGCCGGAGAATTATAACTTAAATCAGTCCGAGGTTGAAGAACTGGAAACATGGTACCACAAAAATGTTGAAGTTTTAGAGAAATACGGCTACAGTACAGACAAAACCAGGGCCATGGAAATCTCGGACCTGCTTTATGAGCGGGCCCATGATAATTATTAAATAACGGGGAGGAGTATGCGCTTTGAAAATAGGCATTTTCACAGATAGCTTCCGTCCATATACCAGCGGAGTTGTCAGGTCGATTGAGCTGTTTTCGCGGGAATTTAACAAAAGAGGCCATCAGGTTTATATTTTTGGGCCCGACTACCCCCTCTTACATCCGCCCAGAGAAGAAGGCGTTTTCCGCTTTATTTCTGTTCCGGCCCCGACCATGCCTGACTTTGCCCTGCCGATCCCCATCTCAGCCCAGCTGGGTAAGACTATCAGGAAAATTGACCTGGATATTATCCACAGCCACTCCCCTTTTCTGCTCGGCAGCCTGGGAGCCCGCGCCGCCAGGCGCTATAAATTGCCCTTGATATTTACCTTTCATACTCTTTACGATCAATACGTCCATTATTTCCCTTTCGCCAGGCAGGCTTCTAAACAGGTAGTACAGAGAATCAGCCGTAATTTCTGCAACCGGGCTAACCGGGTCGTAGCTCCTTCGCAGATGATCGTGAGCTACCTGCAGCGGATTGGCGTTAAAACCCCGATTGTAAATATCCCGACCGGCGTGGACCTGGAAGAATTCACTAATTTGGACCCGGGCTGGCTGGAAGAAAATTATGGTGTAAAACCGGAAGAAAAAGTTCTCCTTTTCGTGGGCCGCCTGGGCCAGGAGAAAAACGTCACCTTCCTGCTCAAAGCCTTTCATCAAGTGCAGACCGATTATCCAAACTGCCGCCTGGTCATGGTCGGGAAAGGACCCCAGGAAAAAACTCTGCGCAAAATGAGCCGTGACTTCGGTATCGAAGATAAGGTTACTTTTACCGGTGTTTTGTCCCGTCAGAAGATCGTGCACTGTTATGCCAGCGCCGATTTATTTGTTTTCCCTTCAGTTACCGAAACCCAGGGGCTGGTTATAGGAGAAGCTAAAGCAACCGGTCTTCCGGTAGTGGCTGTCAGGGCTTTCGGCCCGGCCGAAATGGTCTACCATGGAGAGGACGGTTTTTTGACCGACCCCTCCCTCTCCTCCTTCACTACTGCTATCCTGGACCTGCTTGAAAACAAAGATTTATACGATCAAATGAGCAGCAATGCTTATAAAAACGTCACCTTAATATCTGCGTCATACTGCGCCGAACAAATGCTTGACCTCTACCAGGAGCTGATAGATAAAAAAGCCCGCGCGCCGCGCTACCGTTTTTTAAGCGGTTGATCAGTCAAAATAAAATCGTTATAATAGGTATTGCGATGCGGGATGGTGTAGCGGCAGCACGGGTGACTCTGGATCACCAGGCCCAGGTTCGATCCCTGGTCCCGCAGCCAGGCAATAAACCCCGGCCGGAAAAGGGCCGAGGTTTTTAAATA
>PWFM01000026.1 GCA_003553895.1 Syntrophomonadaceae bacterium
AAAACAAAATACGCAGTTTCCCTTTTCAGCCTGGGCGGTGAAGCAACATTAAATAAGCCGGAACTGAAAGACGAGGCAGAATCAATAATCAACCGGGCCATAGACCTTGGCGTCAATTATATAGATACCTCACCTACTTATGGCGACGGCCACAGTGAAAACAACATCGGCCAGGTGATGGATTATCGCCGACAAGAAGTTTTCCTGGCGACCAAAACCCGGGACCGCTCCTATGACGGCACCATGCGGCTTTTGGAAAAAAGCCTGGAACGCCTGCGCACAGATTACCTGGACCTCTACCAGATCCATAACGTACGCACAAAAGAAGATCTGGAAGAGGCTTTTGCGCCGAATGGAGCAATCAAGGCGCTGGAAGAACTAAAGGAGAAGGGGGTAATTCGCCACCTAGGCATTACCGGGCACAGGGATCCCGACGTGCTTTTGCAGGGGATCAAAGAATATCCCTTCGATTGCATTTTGATGTCTTTAAATGCCGGGGATATCCATCATGCTTCGTTTCAGAAGGAATTGCTAAAAGAGGCGGCCAGTAAGAAAATGGGTATAATCGCAATGAAAGTAACGGCTTCCGGGCGTCTACTGCAAAAGGGCGGAATTGCAAACATGAAACAAGCCCTGGAGTATGTCTTTTCGCTTCGGATCAGTACGGCTATTGTCGGTATATCGAATTTAGAAGAGTTAGAGGAAAATGCAAAAATTGCAGCCGAATTTAAACCGCTGGATGAAGAAGAGATGAAATACCTGGAATCCTTAACCAAAAAGAATTCAGAAGAGGCAAACCACTTTAAGATTCACTGGTAAAGCAGATAAAGTATTAGAATTTGCCCGGGAATAAGTTTAAAAAAACAGCAGCTGTCGTGCAAGGAGGAA
Source organism: Syntrophomonadaceae bacterium (assembly GCA_003553895.1). Taxonomy (GTDB): domain Bacteria; phylum Bacillota; class Dethiobacteria; order DTU022; family DTU022; genus B1SED10-74M. Next base: position 889 of record PWFM01000026.1, read on the forward strand.
GGCTGATGAGCCGTTTTACTTTTCCCGTTGGCTACCACGATATCCATAGAATAAAGATTGTCAATTACCAGCTTAACCGCTGGCACTCACTTGGTTACTGCCGACTTGAAGATCTGAAAACAGCGGCGGCACATATGCGGGGGATGGACGATTTCAAGAATGAAATGGTTCGTGAGGGGGAGAGGGCCCTGGCCGAAGAGCGCTATATGAATGGCGCCTTCTATCTGCGCGGGGCAGAATTCTTCGTCCCACCTTACGACTCCGACAAAATTGGCCTCTATGACCGCTTCATCAACCTCTTCTACAATAAGGTTGCTTCCACTGACCCCATCGAACGGGTGGACATTCCTTATGCTGGCGGCGCACTGCCGACCCTGCGCCTTCCTGCTCAACAGAAAGAAAAGCACGGGACCATTATCATCCACGGCGGATTCGATTCCTTCATGGAGGAGTTCTACTCCATGGCCTGGTACTTCGCCGAACGAGGATACGAAGTAATACTATTTGAGGGGCCGGGACAGGGCGGTGCCCTGAAACATCATCAGCTTTACTGGAACAATGAATGGGAAAAACCCACAGCTGCTGTGATTGACCACTACGGCTGTGAGGATGTGACCATCCTGGGCATCTCGATGGGAGCCTGGCTATGTGTCCGGGCTGCTGCTTTTGAACCCCGCATCGCACGGGTGATTATCATGGGTGTGGGCTACGATTTCCTTGCTGCAGTACCCGGACCGCTGGTGGCACTGATCAAATTCCTGTTTAGGTTTCAGGGATTCTTTGACCGCATCAGCTGGCTGCAGGCCCATTTCAGCCAGCAGGAACGCTGGGCCCTTTACAATCTGCTGCACATCAGCGGCAAAGAATCACCGGCAAAAGCTTCCCGGGTAATCCTGGACATGAACACTGAAAACCTCCACTCGGACCGGGTGACACAAGACGTGCTGCTCCTCACGGGCGCAGAGGATCACTTCGGTCAGTTCAACATACACCTTAAGCTACACCGTATGCAACTCGAAGCCCTGACCAACGCCCGATCGGTGACAGACCGGATCTTCACCCGGGAGGAACACGCTCAAAACCACTGCCAGGTGGGCAACATTGGGCTGGCTTTGGATGTTATGACATCCTGGCTGGATAATATATCATGAAGCAAATGGGGTCAGGTCTTGAAATATAATAATTAACATTTTTTTAAATGAAGAGGTGGAAATATGAGCGGCCTCCCTTGAGATAAAACCTTTGTTTGACAAGCTATAAGAAGGCGGCACAGTCGACATGGAACCCCAGGAAACTTTTTTCAGCAAATGCTACGGTTCTCTTACGGACAAATTTGGTATAATATGGCATATCATGCAAGATGATACTGAAGTGTAAGCTTTGCTTTTTTTACCTGGTGATTTTAATATCTCCAGGCAATCATTTAATGGCGGCGATTGCCCATAAAGCGATTAAACTGGCCTGACGATCACGGAGCAGGCAAACCAACCCTAGTATTTGTGCACGGTTGAACATGTGACAGATGGATTTTCAGATTTTATCATCCCCATCAAAAAATGATGATGAAATCATTTCAGAATGGGGATTGTGCTTATATAACAATGGGTGCTGTTTAATTTAAAATCATAATAAGAATTATACTCGGACAACGTCAGGATATTATTCAGAAGTGGAGTTAGCAGAGGAAGCAACCTAGCCTGTTTAGAAATTGAAAAAATAAAGATTATCTTTTTATATAAACATTCAAGGAGGTTCAATCATGTCGATCGAAAAAAACAAAGAGATTATTTCGCGTCTCTTCGAGATCGTCAGATCACATGACCTGTCGGCGCTCGAAGAGGTCTGTGATGAAAGTATCGTGTATCGAAGTCCTGAGGTAGAAGTGCAAGGTCTCGACG
>PWFM01000114.1 GCA_003553895.1 Syntrophomonadaceae bacterium
CCGGCTCAGGCCGCCTTTGGTTTAGGTTTGGGCCTGGTGTAGCGGTTGATGATCGGGACAAGCAGGTTCATGCCTATAATGGCAAAAGTGGTGCCTTCCGGCAGCCATCCCCAGAGGCGCATGGCCATAATAATCAGGCCAACACCGAAGCCGAAAATATAACGGCCGGGCTGGGTTTTAGGCGAAGAGATCGGATCTGTGGCCATAAAAAGGGCGCCCAGGAGCAGGCTTCCGGACAGAAGGTGGAATAATACATTTTGCCCGGTAAGCAGGCAGACCAGGACCACGGCGGCCAAACAACTCAGCGGGATGCGCCAGTTGGCGTAACGTTTATAGATTAACCAGGCTCCGCCCAGCAACAGCAAGAGCGCGGAGGTTTCTCCAAGGCTGCCCGGGACCGTTCCCAGGAAGAGGTCCTGCAGTGGAGCCAGGGTCCCCTCACTGCGGGCTATTTGAAGCGGTGTTGCTGTTGCCGTCATATCAACCGGGGCCAGCCAGGGGGTCATTGTTCCGGGGAAGGCATAGATAATGAAAAGCCGGCCGAAGAGCGCCGGGTTAAAGATATTTTTTCCGTATCCTCCGAACAGCTGCTTGCCGACGACAATTCCCACTACCGCACCTGCCGCTGCCACGTAAAGGGGCACGGAAGGGGATAGAGTTAAAGCCAGGAGCAGTCCGGTTACGACGGCGCTCAAATCTTTTATTTTTAAAGGTTTTTTGGTCAGGTACTGGTAAAGAGCTTCCGAAGCAACTGCGGCCGCTACACTGACGGCTATTAGCATAAGGGCATTAAGGCCGTATGAGTAAATGGCAAAGACAGTTACTGGAGCCAGGGCAATAAGCATACCTTTCATCATTTTCATAGCGATTCCTCCTTATTATACTAATATTATAGAACAGATAGGGAATAGGATCAATCCAGGGCAGGAAGGATTTAAAGCCGCCTTGCAGAACTTAACTGGCAATTGGTTTATAAAGGAGGAGGCTGCCATTTCTGATTACGGTAATTTGGAAGAGATTTTTGAGCGCTACGACTTCATAGATTATCACTGGATCAATGCATCCCAGATTGAGGTTGCCCACTGGGTGCGGTTTAAATGCACTTTCGGCTGCAGCAGCTTTGGCAAGAAAGGTTCTTGCCCGCCTCAGGTGCCTTCGGTGGAAGAATGCCGGGCTTTTTTCAGCGAATACGACCAGGCCGTTATCTTTCATATTGCCAAAAAAGTGGAACGTCCCGAAGATAGAGTGCTCTGGAGCCGGGAAGTGAGCAAGGAGTTGCTAAAGGTCGAAAGGGAAGTATTTTGGGCTGGTTACCACAAAGCATTTATGCTATTTATGGACGAATGCCGGCTTTGTTCCAGCTGTACCGGTGAAAGGGAGAGCTGTATTAATAAAGAGGATTCCCGCCCCGGTCCCGAATCGCTGGCCGTCGATGTTTTTTCCACGGTGCGCAGTGTAGGCTACCCCATTGAAGTTCTTTCCAGCTATGATCAGGAGATGAACCGTTACGCCTTCCTGATGGTTGAATAAAAAAGAGATAGAAAAGCGAAAAGCCCCTCACCTGCTTTGTAGCGGTGAAGGGCTTTTCGGCCTTACTCCCCTTCCGGGGTAAAGCTTCTTGAGGCCAGTTCCCGGTCCAGCATCAGAATCCCATGGCCCTGCTCACCAACCCGCTTGACCTGGTTAAGCAGCTTGCTCATGGTAGCTTCTTCCTCAACCTGTTCATCTATGAACCACTGCAGAAAGCTGATACTGGCATAGTGCTTATCTTCCTGCGCTGCGGCCATTAGATCGTTGATCAGGCTGCTGACCAGCTGTTCATGTTCCAGGGCCAGGGTAAAGATTTCTTCGGCGGACTTGAAATCACGTTTGGGATTTTTAAAGCCGGTAATGACCGCCTCTTCTCCCTGGTCAATAATAAAGTCAAAGAATTTCATGGCATGAAAGCGTTCTTCCTCGGCCTGGACCAGGAAGAAATTGGCGAAGCCGTCCAGGTCTTCCTTTTTGAAGTAGGCGGCCATGGCCAGGTAATAGTGGGCGGAATAGAACTCGTGTGTAATCTGTTCATTTAATTTGGCTAACAGTTTTTCTGAGAGCATATTTTTCATCTCCTTTTTGCTTATTATATCATATTTAACCGGTAATACTACTATTATGATGGTTTAACCGGAATTTAATTGTTCCAGAAACCGGGCAGCCGCTTGACCACGGCCGTGGCAAAAATGTGACCGGCCATCATGCTGATCAATACCGCGAAAATGTTTTCGGTATAATAAGCGGTAACAGCAATTATTGTGGTCATGATCGCAATATACAGGACGGCATGGACCCAATCCGGCATCCGTTCATCAATCCTTTCAGGTTCGGTAAAAAAAGTTGCCAGGCCGCATGCTTTTCCTGACAACTTATCGATGTGCAGCAACTTGCCTGTATTATCAAGACTGCTTTTTAACTATCCTGTTAAGCCGGGTATATAAATGCTGCCATGGGAACCCGGACCCAATATAGGGCAAAATCCATTTTAAACCTTCTCCAGGTTAACTGCGCAGACTTTCAGTTCCGGAATACTTGCTACCGGGTCCAGTTCGGAGTTGGTGAGCTGGTTGGCGCAGCTTTCGGCAAAATGGAAGGTCATAAAGACTGTGCCTTCTTTTAATTCTGAAACTGGCTTAACATCAGCCTCCACTTCGCCACGCCTGGAGGTCAGGCGGATCCTGTCGTTTTCGTTCAAACCAAGACGTTTGGCATCTTCCAAACTGATCATGGCTTTTTCCATGTCATATAGATCGCTTAAACCCCTGGACCGGCGGGTCATGGTTCCGGTATGGTAATGGTAAAGAGATCTGCCGGTAGTAAGGATAAACGGGTATTCTTCATCAGGAACTTCCGCCGGTGGTCTATAATCGACGGGTTTAAACTGGGCCTTGCCGCTTCCGGTCAGGAACTTTTCGCCGTAAAGAATCGGTGTGCCCGGGTGATCTTCTTCCGGGCAGGGCCAGCACAGGCCGCCTTCTTCGAGCCTTTCGTAGGTGATGCCCTTCCATTTTGGGTTCAGCTCGCCAATTTCTTTCATTACATCGGCCGCGCCGCTGTATTCAAAGCCTTTAAGGCCCAGCTTTTGGCCCAGCTCGCAAAAAATGTCAAGGTCGCTTCTGGCTTCGCCGGGAGCGTTAATTGCCTTGCGGATCCTCTGGACCCGCCGCTCTGTATTGACGAAAGTGCCGTCTTTTTCAGCGAAAGAGGCCGCGGGCAGCACCACATCGGCGTAATCAGCGGTTTCTGTGAAAAAGAGGTCCTGGACGATGACCAGATCCAGTTTTTCCAGGGCTTCGGTAATTTTACAAATGTCGGGTTCGCTTACGACCGGGTTTTCTCCCATCACGTAGACGCCTTTGATCTTGTCTTCGAGAGCTGCTTTAAACATCTTGGTCATGGGCATGCCCGGCTTATCCGGTATTTCAGCGCCGTATGCTTCAGAGAATTTTTTATTCGCTTCCGGCGAACTGACCGGCTGGTAACCGGGAAAAACATTGGGTAGAGCTCCTACGTCGCAGGCTCCCTGTACGTTATTCTGGCCCCGCAGCGGATTGACCCCGCCGCCTCGTTTGCCCATATTACCGGTGAGGGTGGCCAGTCCCGCCAGGGCCAGGACGTTGTCCGTGCCGCTGGTATGCTGGGTGATACCCATAGTGTAGAGAATGGCCGCCGGGCTGTTTCCGGCATAGATCCTGGCCGCTTCGGCGATTTTTTCCGCCGGAACCCCGGTGATTTCAGCCATTTCGTTTAATTCGATACTGCCGATTTTTTCAGCGTATTCCTCGAACCCTTCAGTCCGGTCCTTGATAAAGTCTTCATCATACAGCTTTTCATCAAGGATTACTTTAGCCATACCCTGGAGCAGCGCGGCGTTGGTCCCCGGCTTAAGCTGGAGGAATACATCCGCATGTTCAGCGATCTTGATCCGCCTGGGGTCGGCCACGATCAACCTGGCGCCTTTCTTTATGGCCCTCCTGATCCGGTAGCCGATAACCGGGTGGGTTTCGGTGGTGTTGGATCCGGTAATGAAGAAGACCCTGGCCTCGTCGGCTATGTCGTCGATACTGTTGGTCATAGCTCCGCCTCCGAATGTTGTAGCCAGACCGGCTACTGTAGGCGCGTGTCAGAGGCGGGCGCAGTGGTCCACGTTGTTTGTTCCCATGGCCCGGAAAATTTTCTGGAAGAGGTAGTTTTCTTCACTGGTGCAACGGGCTGAACTGATTCCACCCAGGGCGTCGGCTCCGTGCCTGGCCTTGATGTCGCTCATCTTGTCGACGATGAAATCAAGGGCTTCATCCCAGGAAGATTCTACAAAAATCCCGTCTTTTTTAAGTAACGGTTTCTTGAGGCGGTCGGGGTGATTGATGAAATCAAACCCAAAACGCCCCTTGACACAGAGGTCGCCGCGGTTAACTTCATTATCCCGGTTTCCTTCGACCTTTACCACGCGATCGCCGCGGACACCGAGCTTAATGCCGCAACCTACTCCACAGTAAGCACAGGTGCTTTCCACTTCACGTTCCGCCACAACCGGTTCGGCCAGGTAGAGCGCCCCGGTAGGGCAGCGCACCACACATTCGCCGCAGGACTCGCACTTAGATTCTTTAATAGGTTTGTCGCCCAGGACGGCTACCTTGGTGTGAAAGCCGCGGAAGGCAAAATCGATGGCTGCCACTCCGTTAATTTCTTCACAGGTGCGGATACAAATTCCGCACAGGATACACCGGGTAAAATCGCGGTGGAAGAAGGGGTTGCTTTCGTCCGGCTTAACCGGTTCGACACTGCGGCGGATTTGCCTCATCCGATCCTGGTTGATCCCTACAAAAGCGCTCACTTCCTGGAGCCGGCAGCTGTTGTTGCGGCTGCAGCTCTGGCAATCCTTGTGATGGCTGGCCAGGATTAATTCCACGTTGGAAAGACGCACCCGGCGCACTTCATCCGTATCAGTCTTCACTACCATGCCGTCTTTAACCGGCGCCCGGCAGGCGGTGACAATTTTACCGTCGGCATCGACCATGCAGACCCGGCAGCCGCCAAAAGTGGACAGATCGGGATGATGGCAGAGGGTAGGGATATAAATACCCGCTTTTTCCGCTGCTTCAAATACGGTTGATCCTTTTTCAACTGCAGTTTCTAAGCCGTTGATAGTAACTTTATACATCGGTTAACCTCCCTCTAGCCGCAGCAGCCAGATTTTCTTTTCCTGTCAGGCGTTCCACGGCGCTGAAACGCTCGGGGCATTCCTGGAAGCAGATGCCGCACTTGGTGCACTTGCTCTGATCAATTGTATGCGGCACTTTCTTTTCGCCGCTGATCGCCTCGACCGGGCAGGCCTTGCGGCAGCGCCCGCAGGCGGTGCATTTTTCTTCATCGATATGGAACACGATCAGGTTCTTGCAGACCAGGGCCGGGCAGGCGTGGTCTTTAATGTGGGCTTCATATTCTTCCTGGAAATACTGGATCGTGCTCAACACCGGGTTGGGAGCTGTCTGTCCCAGACCACAGATGGAACCCTTTATAATGGAATCGCCCATCTCGATCAGGTGTTCTATGTCTCCTTCACGACCTCGCCCTTCGCAAATATCATTCAGCACTTCCAGCATCTGCTGGGTGCCCTGGCGGCAGGGGACGCACTGGCCGCATGATTCTTCGAAGGTGAAGTCCAGGAAGTAGCGGGCCACGTCTACCATGCAGGTTGTCTCGTCAATAACGACCATACCGCCTGAACCCATCATCGACCCGGCTTCGACCAGGGTGTCGAAATCGACTGAGAGGTGCAGCTTGTCTTCCGGCAAACATCCTCCCGAAGGACCGCCGGTCTGGACGGCCTTGAACTTCCTGTCGTTCAGGATGCCGCCGCCGACTTCATAAATGATTTTCTTCAGCTCGATACCCATGGGCACTTCGATCAAGCCGCTGCGGTTGATCGTTCCGGTCAGGGCAAAAACGGCCGTGCCGGGGCTGCCCTCGGTGCCGATACTTCTGAACCAGTCGGCGCCCTTGCTCAGGATCTGGGGTACCACTGAGAAAGTTTTGACGTTGTTTAAAAGGGTCGGCTTGCCCCACAGTCCTTCCTCTGTGGTCCTGGGACGGGGCAGGGGCTTGGGCCAGCCGCGGTTGCCTTCAATGGACATGACCAGGGCCGTTGATTCACCGCAAACAAAGGCGCCGGCGCCCTGGAATATTTCCAGCTCGAAATTAAAACCGGTACCCAGGATATTTTCGCCAAGCAGGTTTTTCTCCCTGGCCTGGGCGATGGCCTTGCGCAGACGACTGATGGCCAGGGGGTATTCGGCGCGGACGTAGAAATAACCTTTTGATGAGCCGATGGTATAGCCGGCGATGATCATTCCCTCAATCACCGAGTGGGGGTCTCCTTCCAGGACTGAGCGGTCCATGAAAGCGCCCGGGTCACCTTCATCGGCGTTACAAATAACGTACTTCTGGTCGGCCTGGGGTTTCAGGCAGGATTCCCACTTGCGCCCGGCCGGGAAGCCGGCGCCTCCGCGGCCTCTCAGCCCTGAATCTTTGAGGACGCCAATAATCTCTTCCTGCTTCATCTCAAGCGCTTCGGCCAGGCCTTTGTAGCCGCCCCTGGCGATGTATTCGTTAATGTTCTCGGGGTCAATTACCCCGCAGTTCTTCAAAATTACTCTTTGCTGATTTTTAAAAACGTCTCCAGTATCTATTCTTTCAATATCCTCGGGGCCGCCCTCGCCGAAAAAGCCTAGGGCCAGATCGGGCCGAGGATCATCGTTGACGAGATAGCTGTCGATGATTTCTTCAACTTTTTCCGGGGTCACATCCTGGTAAGAAATACGCGGCCGACCGGGTTTGATCACATCAACCAGGACTTCGGCGAAACACATTCCTATACAGCCGACTTCCTTGATCTCGGCCGTTAGGTTTTCTTTATCCAGCTTAGTTTTTATGGTTTGGACTACCGACTGGGCTCCGGTAGCATTGCCGCAGGTAGCGCAGCCGACATAAATCTGGGGGATATCGTTATTTTGCTCTTTTTCCATAGCTTTGAGAGCTTCTTTTTCAATGGCATCAAACTTTTGGATCACTTTTTTCTAGAACCTCCTTTGCCTGCTTTGGTACTAGCCGCCCGAAAACATCGTCATCAACCATGACTACCGGTGCCAGCGCGCATGAGCCCACGCAGTTTACCCTCTCCAGGCTGAACTTGAAATCTGCTGTCGTTTCTCCGGCGTTGATCCCCATTTCACGTTCTAAGGCCTCCATAACCTGCATGCCGCCGCGGACATGGCATGCCGTTCCCAGGCAGACTTTTATGGTGCGTTCTCCCCGGGGGGAGAAGTAGAACTGGGAATAAAAAGTGGCGGTTCCGTAAACCTTGCTCTCCGGGAGGCCGATCAATTCGGCAATATCACGGATTGCTTCCTCCGGCAAATAGCCGACTTCGTCCTGAACCGCCTGCAGCATGGGGATAACTTCGTTGGGCTTACCTTCAAATCCTGACAAAGCTTTGCTGGTTTGTTCCTGCAAATTCTTCCCTCCATTCAATTATCTTTAAATTTTACTGTAAAGTTTAGCCTGTGCTAAATTTACTTATACATATCCGGGTTGTATTTTCTCGATCCATTCAATAAATTCCTGCCCGGCTTAATAAGAGTAAAAATTCCAAAAACCCGGACGGCCTTTCTTAGATCAGGATCATGAACATGAGAGGGACGAACATTTTGATGGCCAGGAGGCGGCACAGGGGGATCATGGAAATTTTAAAAGGATCCAGGCCGTGTTTGATGGCCAGGGCGGTCATAACCGTGAAACCTCCCGGGGCGGCGGCCAGGAAACTGGTCGGAAAGTCCCAGTCAGTCAGGCGGTAAATTATCCAGGCTATTACGAAAGAGCTGCTAAACATAACTGTTGTGGCAAACAGGATCGGGACCAGGAACTTGAAGTTGGCCATAGTCTGGATCATTTCCGGTGTAATATTGTCGGCCAGGGTTATGCCGACAGTTACCAGCAGGATGCTCAGTAACCGCTTGGAAACCCTGCTTACCGGCATGCCGGCCACAGAAGCGGCGGCTATAGCTAAAGTGGAGCCCACCATGAGACCGGCCGGGATACCGAGGCTGTGCAGTAAAAATCCGCCTGCCGTAGCCACGGCGGCGGTTGATAATATCTTCAGCCAGGTTTGCCTGGCTAAAAGCCCGAGCTTAAAGATGCTCTTGCGATTGAGGTAACGCCTTATAAGCACTCCGGGATTTTTTTCAGGCAGTTTTTTCTGGTGCTCTTCTGCGCCGCAGCCGGGATTGCTGTTACAATGAGCCGGACCCGGCCCGGCATGCAGCGGGGGCAGGTTGGTGGGGCAAGGTTGCTCCCGGTCCTGGAAGGTGCCTTTGGGGTGGTTACGTTTTTTGATCCACTCCAAAATTGCCGGGAAGAGCATTATCGAGCCGAGCATCCTCAGCATTTGCATAAAGATGACTACGGCGGCGCTGGCTCCGGAAGCAACGGCAAGTACGGATATTTCCGGCAATCCGCCCATGCTGGCTGAAAGTAAAGCCGTCGGGGGGTCCATGGCTGAGTAACGGTTCAAGAAAAAACCGATTACCAGGATCATGGAAAGGGCCCAGGTTACGACAATCAAGGCGGAAAGGGCCATGGTTTTAAGCTGGCGGACCGAATCTTTGTCCAGCATGGAGCCGACAAAGATACCGATAATTAACTGGGCGGCGGGGAAAAGTATATCCGGTGCGGCAGGCAGGTCTACATTTGAGGCGCGAAAGGCCCCGATCAGGATTATGGGGCCCATTATTTCCGGGGCCGGGACGCGGAGCCGGGCCAGTAAAAACCAGCCCGCCAGTCCCATTCCGAAAAGAATTATTGTACTGGATAGAGTTTGCAAGAACATATAGTTATTATAACACCAAGCGCCGACTTGTGCTTAACCGGGTTAAAATAAAGCCTTAACCCTTGCAGGCGAACAATTACAAAACCAGTTTACCCGCTATCGCTCTCTTTACAATACCGACTCTTCGATTTCGATACCTCGCCGGCTGAGCTCTTGGAAGAAACTTTCGCTGTTAACGGCGTTGTCGGCCTCGGGGCCAAAGACACCATAGCGCGCGATTTTGTTTTCGGCCATCATCATCGTGCCGATGCTCAGGGGCAGAGCGGTCAGCCTGCGCATGGGCGCCGCCACTCCATATGATAGAACCGCCGGGTTACCGTCCCGGGTTCCGCTGATATCAACCCTGATCCCGGACAGAATGCGTTTTTTATCAGGCGGGAATATGGGGGTCAAAATTTTAAGGAGCCGGCCCAGGGCCTGCTTGGTCCATCGGTTTCTGGACAAACCCAGGGCGGCCACTAATTTAGCCAGCAGGTTGAGGTAGTGCTCAACCAATCCGCCTTTTAGAAATACATTTTGCAGTCCTTCCAGGTATAAAGGCACGGTAATCGGCTCCGGGTGGCCGAGGTGATAAGTGTTAACATGATCAAGAGGTGCGGGGAAGCGGACCACTTCCTTTTCCGATCCGGCCTTGATGCGCACTATTTCTTTATTCTGGTAAGAGACAACATGGCCGCCGAAAATGTGGATCAGGTGCAGAATAACGGCCATGCCTTTAGAGTCGCCCACGCTGCCGGCCCAGTAGATGCGGACTGTGTCGGCCTGATCGAGCCGGTCATAGCCCCGGCGGGCAAGCAGGTTGCTTAAGCCGGGGGTCCAGCCCAGCCCGGTCAGGATGCGGCGCTCTTTTTGGCGCGCTTCCTGATCCAGCTCTAAAGCTGCTTCGACAGCATCGTGATCGTCACAGATGCTGACATAATTGACGCCTGCATCAATGGCTGCTTCGATAATAGGGCGTTCGAAAATGTAAAAGGGCCCCAGCGCCCCTGCTACGGCGGCGCTTCCTTTCATGATCGCCACCAGGTTTTCATGCGATCTGGCGTCGACTTTTTCCACCTTAAGCCGCTCGTCTCCAATGCTTTCGGCCAGTTGCTTTCCTTTCCGTTCATCCATGTCGGCTATGACGATTTCAGTGGCTGCGGAATAACGGACCAGGTCCCGGACAGCTTCTGCGCCCATATCCCCGGCCCCACCCAAAACAACTATGCGCATTTCTCTCACTCCTCTAGTTTTACCTTATACCGGTAGGCTTCCCCGGCCCCATTTAAATATAATTCAACAGTTCTTATCATATTTCCTTTATCTCCAGAGCCGCATTTAACCTGAGAAACCGCTTTAAGCAGTACCGGAATATGATATAATGGTTAGAGTCCGGCTCAAACCGGCCGGAGGAGGGAGATTCACTGTAGGCGAATGTTTCCACTGCGAGATACAATCACCTATCATGGAGCAATTGTTGCCACCATCGGCCTGATTACTTTAAACACCCTGGCTTTTTTTTACCAGCTGTCTTTTGGCCCCCAGGCCTTGCCTGTTCTTTTTCAAAATTTCGGTTTTGTGCCTTCCTCATTTTTCGAAGATCCGATCGGAGAGTCATGGACCATTTTTTCGAGCATGTTCATGCATGGCTCATTTGGCCACCTGCTCAGCAACATGTGGTTTATCTGGGTTTTTGCTCCTGCTGTTGAAGGCAGGCTCGGGTTCAGGCGCTTCATGTTGCTTTACCTGCTTTCCGGGGTGGCCGCCGCCATGGCGCAGGGGTTTTTTATGCCCGCCAGCGATATTCCCATGGTCGGGGCTTCCGGAGCTGTCTCGGGCATACTTGGCGCCTACCTGCTTCTCTTTCCCCGGGCCCGGATCCTGACCTTCATCCTGCCTTTCATATTTTTTATGTTCTGGCTCCCCGCTCCCATCTACCTCGGTTACTGGATTTTGATCCAGTTTGTTTATGCTCTATCCGGGCAACCCGGCGTAGCCTGGTGGGCCCATATTGGCGGATTCGCGCTCGGGCTGATTATGATCCTGATCATGCGTCCCAGGCGTGTCTACAGGGCCGATCCCTTCTGGGAGTGCTGGCGTGACTACTGTTAGTTAGATTTTGGTCAAGGTTTAGATTTAGGAGGTCATTAATCATGGAAAATCTTTGGCAAATATTTTGGATCTTTATTATCATTACTGCCCTGACTCCCTACCTGCAGCAGCAGATTCTTCGTTCCACCAGGACCAGGAAGATGGCCGACCTGGAACGGAGCCGGGGCAGCCGGGTGATCACCCTGATCCACCGCCAGGAAGCCTTAAATATATTAGGAGTGCCGCTCACTCGTTATATCAACATCGAGGATTCAGAGCAGGTCCTGACCGCCATCCGCATGACCGACAAGGATGTGCCCATTGACCTGATTCTGCATACACCCGGCGGTCTGGTGCTGGCTTCGGAACAGATTGCTGAAGCGCTTCTGCGCCACCCGGGTAAGGTGACCGTCTTCGTGCCTCATTACGCCATGTCGGGGGGGACCCTGGTGGCCCTGGCCGCCGATGAGGTTATAATGGATGAAAATGCCGTCCTCGGCCCCCTCGATCCGCAGCTTGGCCAGTGTCCGGCAGCCTCCGTGGTTAAGGTTATTGAATCCAAAGAGGCCAAGGACATAGACGATCAAACCTTTATCCTGGCCGATGTAGCCGGTAAGGCCCTGCGCCAGATCAAAGTGACCGTTAAAAACTTTCTGCTCAAGCACATGGACGAAGAACAGGCCGAAAAAACAGCAGAGAAGCTTACCCAGGGGACCTGGACTCATGATTACCCCATCGATGTTAGAGAAATGGCTGAAATGGGTATCAATGTCAACACCGATATGCCCCCCGATGTTTACACCCTGATGAGCCTCTTTCCCCAGCCGCGTTCGGCCAGGCCGAGTGTCGAATACAATCCCGGCCCTGTTTATCCTTCCGGCCCGAAAGAAAAGTAAACCGGCAGCGCCTCAGGTACTAATAATACTGAACCATACAAACAGGAGGGCTCTATCCAGGGTCCTCCTGTTTTAAGTGCGCCGGTAGTTTATCTGCCTGCTTAGCGCCTCAATCCCTTTACAATTAATAATAATTGAGTTGTCACAGCGCTTTTCCTGTGTTAACTTATTTAGCAGGAGGTATTAAGATATTGATGTCTGATCGTATTGACTTATCTAAAATAGAAAAGAAGCTAATTATCCGCCAGGTGGAAGAGAGGGACATTGAAGAGATCGTGGAGCTATCCAGGGTTTGCTTTCCCAATATGGACCCCTGGACCGATGATCAGCTTAAAAGCCACATTGATATTTTCCCGGAAGGGCAGTTCTGCGTGGAGTATGATGGCAGGATTATCGGAGCTTCATCGAGCCTGATTATCGATTTTAACGAATATGAAGATCGACACACCTTTGATGAGATTACCGATGACGGATATATTACCAACCACGACCCGGAGGGCAAGCACCTCTACGGAATTTCGATCATGGTCCACCCCGACTTCCGGCGCCTGCACATCGGGACCAGGATTTATGAAGAGCGCAAAAACCTGACCCGGCGCCTGAACCTGGAAAGCTTCCTGGTCGGCGGCCGGATCCCCTATTACCATAAATATGCCGACCAGATGTCAGCTAACGAGTATGTTCA
>PWFM01000027.1 GCA_003553895.1 Syntrophomonadaceae bacterium
ATAATCTTGCTTGGAATAACTATACTGCTGGTTGTTGCCATATTTGTTCTGACTGCTTTTATACCCGATGCCCTGGGCCAAAAACCCCAGGAGTATGAAATTACTTCTATATGTGAATTCGAACCATGGCATTTCCGCATCGAGGATTTAAGCGTCAGCTTTCCCGAGGGAGGGATAATCAGTACTGTTCAGGAAACAAATTATGACCGGACGGTAATGCTTCTCGGCAGGGGAACTATGAGGCACAAAAACACTGAATACGACAAAGATTCAGCCCTTGGGATTTTTATGACCGTGGAGCATGAGGTTTTTGATGAAATCAGGGGAGACAATCTATTCGTCCCCATTGAAGATCGGGATCGTCTGGAAATGGTCTCAGCAGTTTTTAACCGTCAGGAAGGCAAGCCTGCCATCTGGGAAGATAAGATCCCGATCAGTTTTCATACTACCGAGGGTTTATCTTACTTTTACTTTATTGCACCCGATGGTAGGCCAATGCTGCCCCCGGAAGCAGACTACAACCGGTTGAATGTCCTGGGTTCGGGTCTAGTTTATTCTTTGTTTGCATTAATCATGATCTTTGTGATCACGCTTTTTACCCTGGACCACCGATATTCGACTTACTGGATCCATCTGGCCAGGACCCACCCCGGTTACCTGGGCCTGGGCCTGATTCCTCTGCTTATCGCGATATTGGCTGCCAGTAAGATCATACCAGAAATCAATGAATGGCCTGTATATTACTCTTTCTTCGGATATGCAGCCGGCATCCTGCTGTTAACCCTGCTGTTTAAGCAGGAAAAGATAGATTACCTTGACTTTGGGTTGCGACGTGACCGGCTAAAACATGGTTACGCCCTGGCCCTGCTGGCGGCAGCACTGATGATCATGGCAACCAGAGGCTTGCCTGGAGGCATTAATATAGAAGATTTTAGGTCTATGGCACATTTCCCGATCTTGTTTTTACTTGTCGGGCTGCCCCGGGAGATGATTTGGAGAGGTTACATCCAGGCTTTTTTTAGCAGGCTGACCGGCCCCAACTGGGGGATTTTGATCATGGTTGCCCTGGTCGCCTTTACCCGCCTGGTTTATATTTTTGCCACAGACCCGTGGATGCTGCACTATCCTTATACGTACCTGGAAATTGCAGTCCTGGCTCCCGGCGCAGCAGCTATCCTGGGCTACCTTTATTTGCGAACAGAAAATATTTTTGCCTGTGCGCTTCTGCACAGTCTGTTAATCTTTTTGCCGGATATTATTCAGTACTAGAAGAAAGGCGGTATTCAATTGGATAAGGATAAAATGTCCCGGGGTGTAGAAATGATCCTGGAAGCGATTGGAGAAGACCTGGGCCGAGAAGGCTTGCAGGGGACACCGGAACGCGTGGCCAACATGTACTGCGAACTCTTTGGCGGTCTGAAACAAGATCCACGCTCGCCCCTTCAAACTTGTTTCGTCGAAGACGGTCACGATGAAATTGTCCTTGTCAAAGACGTTTCTTTTTATTCAATGTGCGAACATCACCTGCTCCCGTTTTATGGCAAAGCGCATGTAGCTTATGTGCCGGGCGGAGGCAGGATTGTTGGCTTGAGCAAACTGGTGCGGGTAATAGAAATTCTTTCCCGCCGACCACAGCTGCAGGAAAGGCTGACCAGCAAGGTGGCCGACATAATAACCGAAGAGTTGAAACCCAAGGGGGTTGTAGTAGTTGTAGAAGCGGAACACCTTTGCATGAGCATACGCGGCGTGGGCAAACCGGGATCAGTTACTGTAACTTCTGCAGTCCGCGGTTTATTCAGGACCAATGCCAGCTCCCGTATTGAGGCTTTCAGCCTGATCAAAGGGAAAGCTTAACGGCTGCTCTGGAGGCAATTATGGAACGTTGCGCCAGGATAATTGAAAACCGGGAATATCAGATGTATTTGGACGAAAACGAGGCCCGGGAAAAAGAGCGGATTTATTGCGGCCATCAATTCGATCACTTGCTCACGGTAGCCAGATTAACCTACCTGCTGCTGCTTGATGATGGGCAACCTTTTATCTCCCGCGAAATAGCTTATGCAGCCGGGCTGCTTCATGATATAGGGCGCTGGAAAGAGTACCGGGACGGAGGAGATCACGCTGAAATCAGCGCTGAACTGGCCGGCCCGATCCTGGAGGAAGCCTGTTTTATTCTTTCGGAACGCAGGCTGATTCAGGAAGCTATTTCGCAGCACCGCAGCACTGGAAAAGATCATCTCCACCGTTCGCCCCTGAGCAAGGCTCTCAGCAAAGCAGACCGATATTCGCGTCCTTGTTTTAAATGCCAGGCCAAGGAAAATTGCTATAAAATTGAAAAACAACCGCATCAAAGGAGGTTGATCTATTGAAAAGGGAGCTGATTCTCGGGGATAAGACCCATCAACTGGATAAAAGAACAATAATTATGGGCATCTTAAATGTCACTCCCGATTCATTCTCCGACGGAGGGCGCTTTAACCGCGTCGACAAAGCCGTTGAGCAGGCTCTACAGATGGTTAAAAACGGGGCCGATATCATCGACATCGGAGGAGAATCGGTCAGACCCGGTTTTGTGCCGATTTCTGCAGAAGAAGAGCTGAAAAGAGTAACACCGGTAATTAGCGCCCTAAAAAAAGAGCAAACCTGCAAAGCGGCCCTTTCTATAGATACCTACAAGGCAGTTGTGGCAGAAGAAGCGCTCAAACTTGGAGTTGAAATGATCAATGATGTTTACGGCTTAAAAGCTGATCATAAGCTTGGCGAAGTAGCAGCACGTTACCAGG
>PWFM01000132.1 GCA_003553895.1 Syntrophomonadaceae bacterium
ATCTTTACCTTGACCTGGTGATCGAGGAAATGCTGCCCAGGGTAGCCGAAGAAAAACTGGCCCGCTACTGTGATGTTTTCTGTGAAGAAGGAATTTTTTCTGTAGAGCAGTCTAGAAGGGTTTTGGAGGCGGCAAGGGAAAGGGGTTTTGACCTTAAAATGCATGCCGATGAGATTGTTCCCCTGGGAGGGGCTGAACTGGCGGCGGAGCTGGGAGCAATTTCCGCCGATCATCTCCTGGTTATTTCTGACCGGGGCATTGAAAAAATGGCTGAAGCCGGTGTGATCGCCGTTATTTTGCCGGGAACTACCTTTTATCTTCGCGAGGACCACTACGCTCCGGCCCGCAAAATGATCGAAGCCGGGGTGCCGGTGGCCCTGGCAACTGATTTTAACCCGGGAAGCTCACCGAATAACAACCTGCAATTAATTATCAATATCGCCTGCCTCTACCTGCGGATGACGCCATCTGAAGTGATCAACGCGATTACCATCAATGCCGCTCATGCCGTGGGCTGTCCTGCTGATATAGGGAGCCTGGAGGAGGGCAAAAAGGCGGATCTGGTTCTTTTTGATGCTCCCAATTACGAGTACCTGGCTTATCGTTACGGAACAAACCTGATCAGTTCAGTGATTAAAAACGGAGAAATAGTAGTGGAGGTGTAGCAAGAAATGGCAAAGCTGGTGGAGTGTGTCCCAAACTTTAGTGAAGGACGCAGGACGGAAGTAATAGAACAGATTATTGAAACCATCAAGGCGGTGAAGGGAGTAACACTGCTCGATTATTCTTATGATGAAAGCCACAACCGCTCGGTAGTGACCTTTATCGGCGAGCCCGGCCCGGTGAAAGAGGCCGCTTTTAATGCTGCCCAAAAAGCAGCCCAGCTGATCGACATGTCCAGGCACGAAGGCGGCCATCCCCGGATGGGGGCCACCGATGTAATTCCTTTTGTGCCTGTCTCTGGTGTTGATATGAGTGAATGTGTGGAAATGGCCAACGAACTGGCCCGACGTTTGGCCGAAGAACTGACAATTCCGGTCTACCTGTACGAAGAAGCGGCGACCAAACCGGAAAGAAAAAACCTTTCCGATGTCAGGCGCGGCCAGTACGAGGGGTTGATTGAAACGATTAAAGAGCCGGGGCGCGAACCTGATTTCGGGCCGGCCGAAGTGAACCCGGGGGCAGGCGTCACCGCCGTTGGGGCCAGGCCGCCCCTGATTGCCTACAATATCAACCTCGATACCGGAGATGTTGAAATAGCCAAAAAGGTCGCCCGGGCCATCAGGGGAAGCAGCGGCGGTTTTCCGACAATTAAGGGCCTGGGAATTTTTATTGAAGAAACCGGGCAGGCCCAGGTAACTATTAACGTCTGCGATTACAAAAAAGTGCCCCTGCACCGGGTGTTCGAACTGGTTAAGCTGGAAGCCTCTCGTTACGGGGTGGAGGTAACCGACAGTGAAATAGTGGGATTGACCCCAATGGAGGCTTTGATTGATGCAGCTGAATTCTACCTGCGGCTGTCAGGACTTGATCCCAGCCAGATATTAGAAAACAGGCTATTGGAGTGATCAGATCATTGGAAAATTATTCGGAACATGAAGTGCGCCCGGGTAATGGAGGAGAAAAGGAAGAAATAGTCAGCCTTTCAAACGGGCCGGGGAGCTCTCCTAACTTAAAAGCAGTAATGAAACTATACGTTGTGGTTTTTCTGCTGCTGTTAATTTTTGGATCGATAGCCCAGGGGCTGCATTTTGAAAGTGGCATGATCATTACCCAGTGGGTCATTATCCTTCTGCCGGCCCTGTGGTTTTTGCGCCGTTACCGGGTGGACCGGGCTAATTTTGTTCGTTTCAGGGCCCTGGAGTGGCATTTTATCCCGGTCATTATCCTGCTGTCGGCTTCATTTTGGCTGCTCAACATGGCCATCGCCGCCGGCATGGTCACCGGCTTGATGGAGATCGGATATGAACCGGTAATGGTTTTAGAACCGCCCCAAACTTTGCAGCATTACCTGGTCTATCTTTTTATCCTTTCCATTTCGGCAGGTATCTGCGAAGAGGTTATGTTCAGGGGGACAATTATGCCCGCCCTGGAGGAGCACGGGGTTGTGCCTGCTATTGTTTTAAGCTCTTTATTATTCGCCCTGTTCCATGTATCTTTTTTGAACCTGTTCAGCACTTTTATGCTTGGAGCGGTTATGGCGGTGGTGGTCATAAAAACCGGTTCGCTCTGGGGAGGCATCTTTTACCATATGCTGAATAACTTTTATGCAGCAACCTACCTCTATCTGGCCGGGCAGGAAGAAGCGGCAGCAGAAATCGATCCCCAGGCTTTGTGGGCTTTGCTGCCCCTGGTGGTCATGGCCGGCGCCGGCGCTTACGCCGGGCTTCGCCTGTTGCAGAACAGGTCAAAAGTGGAACCGTTGTTAAAAAACCGGGCGGGCAGGTGGTTGCCCCCGGGTTGGTTCAACTGGCTGCTGGTTGTTTCCATTATTTTCTTTTTACTCCTGGCCTTCTTTGAACTGGCCCTGGGCTTCGGCTGGCTTGGCTGGATGTAATCGCTCAGAACAAATGGTGCTGTTTTTATAAGATCCCAGAGGGTAGATTTTCTCGAATTGGTTGGTTAAAAAAGCAGGGAAACAATAACTAAACGGGAGGTAATAATTATGAGCCTGGCAGGCAAAAAGGTTGCCGTCTTTTTGGAAGCGCTTTATGAAGACCCTGAGTTCTGGTATCCCTATTTCCGCTTCCAGGAAGCCGGGGCCAGGGTAACCGTGATAGC
>PWFM01000161.1 GCA_003553895.1 Syntrophomonadaceae bacterium
AACTGCACCTCTTTTATGGGGGCCGGTGTTTATGACCATTTTATTCCTTCTGTCATCAAGCATATAACCGGCAGGAGTGAGTTCTACACTTCATATACGCCTTATCAAGCGGAAATTAGCCAGGGTATATTACAGGCCATTTTTGAGTATCAAACCATGATCTGCCAGTTAACAGGCATGGATGTAGCTAACGCCTCCATGTATGACGGGGGAACTGCTGTTGCTGAAGGCGCGATCATGGGCTGCGGCGCCACCCGCCGTTCGAAAGCCCTTGTTTCACGCACAGTAAGCCCATTTTACCGGGCGGTCCTGCAAAACTACTTTAACAGCCGGGGCCTGGAGCTGGAAGAGATTCCTCTTAAAGATGGGCGCACGGATTTTTCAAAGCTCGAGGAGATGATTGATGACCGGGTTGCCTCGGTGATACTGCAGCAGCCCAATTTCTTCGGCCTGGTTGAAGACCTGGAGGGAGTTGCCGATGTGGTTCACAACCACAAGGGGGCCCTGGTGGTATCGGTCGATCCCCTTTCCCTGCCCTTACTCAAGGCGCCGGCCGATTATGGAGCCGATATTGTGGTAGGTGAAGGACAGGCGCTCGGTGTGCCGCCTTCATTCGGCGGACCCCTTCTCGGGATAATGGCCGCCCGCAGCAAGTTTGTCCGGCAGCTGCCCGGGCGGATTGCGGGAGAAACGGTCGATAGCGAGGGAAACCGGGGTTTCGTCCTTACCCTGCAGACCAGGGAGCAGCATATCAGGCGGGAAAAAGCCTCGTCGAACATCTGCTCCAATGAAGCCCTGGTGGCCCTGGCAGCAGCTGTCTACATGGCTTCCATGGGTCCGCATGGCATGCGTGAGGTGGCAGAACAGTGCGTGCAGAAAGCGGCTTATGCCAGGGAAAAAATTGGCGCCCTGAATGGTTATGAACCGGCCTTTGCAGGTCAATACTTCAAGGAATTTGCCATGAAAGTTCCCGGCAAACCGGAAGAGTTAAATCAGATGTTGCTCCAGAAAGATATCCTCGGCGGAGTTGATGTTGCTCCATTCTATCCTGAAATGGAGAATACCATGCTTTTTGCCGTCACTGAAAAACGGACCCGTGAGGAAATAGATGTCCTGGTCCGGGAACTGGAGGGATGGAAATGAGAAAACAAAAAGCCCTGATTTTTGAAATGGGAAGGGCCGGTCGCTGCGGGTACTCACTGCCTTCCTGCGATGTTCCGGAGAAACCATTAGACGATCTGCTGCCAAAGAATATGCGCCGGGAAGAACCTTTGGAACTGCCGGAACTCTCGGAAGTGGGAGTTATCCGTCATTACACCGAGTTGTCTACCCGCAACTTTGGCGTTGATACCGGGTTTTATCCCCTTGGTTCTTGTACCATGAAATATAACCCGAAGGTAAATGAAGAAGTAGCCGCCCTGCCCGGTTTTGCCTTTATGCACCCCTGTCAGCCCGAACATACGGTTCAGGGGGCTTTGGAACTATATTACAATATGGAACAGCACTTAAAAGAGCTGACCGGCATGGACAGGTTCACAATGCAACCGGCAGCCGGAGCGCACGGTGAATTGACCGGCCTGATGGTTATCCAGGCCTATCACCGCCACCGGGGCGACCATAAGCGCAATAAAGTACTCGTTCCGGTCACCGCTCATGGCACCAACCCGGCCACTGTAACCATGGCCGGTTATGAAGTAGTGCAAATACCGGCAGACGAAAGGGGCAACGTTGATCTCGAAGCCCTCAAGGAAGCAGTTGATGAAACCACTTCGGCTCTGATGCTTACCAACCCCAGCACCCTGGGTCTTTTTGAAGAAGAGATCGTTGAGATGGCTAAAGTTGTTCATGAAGCCGGAGGGCTGCTTTACTATGACGGCGCCAACCTGAACGCAATTATGGGTTATGTCCGGCCCGGAGATATGGGATTTGATGTTGTTCACCTTAACATCCATAAAACTCTTTCCACACCGCACGGCGGAGGCGGGCCGGGAAGCGGACCGGTCGGAGTCAAGGAGAGGTTGATTCCATTCCTGCCGAAACCGGTGGTGGATAAAAAGGATGATCAATTCTATTTTGATTATGATCTGCCGAACAGTATCGGCAAGGTCCAATCCTTTTTCGGAAACTTTGGTGTTGTGATCAAGGCCTATAACTATGTCTGCATGATGGGAGCCGATGGTTTGAAACAGGTTTCCACCGATGCCGTCCTTAATTCCAATTACCTGGCCAGCCTGTTGAAAAAAACCTATTACATTCCCTATGACAGGATTCGCAAGCATGAATTTGTGGTATCGGCAAAACCGGAAAGCAAAAAGGGAGCGGGCGCCGGCGATATTGCCAAGGCTCTGCTCGACCGGGGTTTCCATCCGCCCACTGTCTACTTCCCCCTGATTGTGGACGAGGCTTTGATGACTGAACCTAACGATACTGAAAGCAAAGAAACCCTGGATGCCTATGCCCGGGCAATGGAAGAAATAGCTGAGGAAATTGAAAAAGATGCAGAAAAAGTAGCAGCCGGCCCTTACTATACGGTTGTCGGGCGTCTTGATGAGGTCCGGGCGGCCCGAAACCCGGTTTTGCGCTGGCAGAAAGAATAACAGCAAATCAACAGGTATTTCTTAAGAAATAAGCATATTTGTAAAGCTAACAGGGGCGGCAGGAGATGTTTATCCTGCTTCCCCTGCTTTGTCTTTGACCGTATGATAGAATTAACAGAGGGATAAGATGCTGCATAAAAACAGTGACGATGCACATGAGTTAGAAAGAATATTAGAGCAGGCCTGGTATACCAGGCAGGCTAACTTTGATGCCAGTATTGTCTTTAACAGTCCCGGCAATACAGTTTCTGTTAGCGTGACCGGATCCAGCTGCGCTTTAAACTGCGCCCACTGTGCCGGAGTCTATCTAAGGGCTATGGTGCCCCTGGAAAAAGCTCTGGACAACTATAAAAATTGGGAAGAGGGAACCAGCTTCCTAATTTCCGGAGGTTCGGATGCCCTGGGCAAGGTGCCCCTGGTGGAACACCTGGATCGGCTCCGGGAACTGGCTGAACTGGGGCCTTTAAACCTGCATACAGGTTTGGTGACCGAAGAGGAAGCTAAAAAGCTTGCCGGTATTGCCGCAGTAGTTTCCTTTGACCTGGTAGGAGACAACGAAACAATTGCCGAGGTATACGGCCTTTCGGCCACGGTGGAAGATTACCTGGCCTCTTACCGGGCTTTGCAAAAATATGCCAGGGTTATCCCTCACCTGTGTATCGGCTTAAAAGGCGGGAAAATAAAGGGGGAATACGAGGCCCTGCACTTGTTGCGGAAAGAAAAGGTAGAAGCGATCAGTATGATCATATTCAGGCCTACGGCCGAAACTCCTTACAGCGATTGTCCGCCGCCTCCCCCCGCTGAAGTGGCCAACTTTATGGCTTCGGCGCGCCTGATGTTCCCTTACACCCCCATTTTCCTGGGCTGCATGCGCCCGGGGGGGCATTACCGCGAAGTTATAGATACATATGCTATCAGGGCGGGGGTCAATAAAATTGTTTTGCCTTCTCCCGCAGCGCGAAAAGAAGCAGCCCGCCTGGGGCTTTCAATCAAAACTTCTGAGGAGTGTTGTTCCCTGTGATCCGCATATCTGCCGGCAGCGCCGTTTGCCTGGGGTTAAAGGCAAACAAAATGGATGCTTATCCTACCACAGCTTATTTCCTTTCCGGAAACAGCTGCCGGATGGGCTGTTCTTTTTGCCCCCAGAGCATGGGTAACAACGGGGCCCTTAACCGCCTGGGCCGGGTAAACTGGCCCGAATTTAGCTGGGAGCAGGTTAAAGAGGGCCTGAGCAGGGCTGAAAAAAATGGGATCAGGAGGATCTGTCTCCAATCGGTCAGGCATGAAGAGGGAATTGACCCGGCTCTGGAGCTGATCGAAAAATTTAAAGATATCTCTAATCTGCCTCTTTCCCTGTCAGCCTGGATAAAAGATCAACAGGAAGCTGCGGCTTTATTTAAAGCCGGAGCTGATCGGATCAGTGTGGCCATTGATGCCATTAACCCCGAAGGATACCAAAGATTTAAAGGCGGCTCACAGGAAGAGAGGCTGGGACTGCTTTTTGATTGCGCCCGGAATTTGCCGGGCAAAATGAGCACCCACCTGATCTGTGGTTTGGGGGAGAGCGAAAACGAAGCGCTGGGCCTGGTTGACAGGCTGCTGAAAGCGGGAGTTACTGTGGCCCTGTTTGCCTTTGTTCCCCTAAAAGGGACTCTCCTGGAAGGCGGCACTTCGCCGCCTGTTGATTCTTACCGCAGGGTCCAGGCCGGGTTATATTTATTGCGGAAGAAACTGGCAGAATTCAATTGTTTTAAGTTTAATGAACAGGGCAGGCTGATTTCATTTGGCCTCCCGGAAACTGATCTGCAAAGGTTTTTAGCCACGGGGGCTGCTTTTCAAACCAGCGGCTGCCCGGGCTGCAACCGGCCTTATTATAACGAGCGGCCGGGCGGCATAATCTATAACTACCACCGTGCTTTAAGCGCAAGTGAAAGAGAAGCCGCCCTGACAACTTTGATTAAGTCTTTACAAAAAAGTTCTAATTTAAGTTAGTGGGAGGACGTGACGATGCGCTACCAGTGGCGGCTGATCCTGGACCCTCCGATGCGAGGTAAAGAAAACATGGAAAAGGACCTGGAATTAATGGATGAAGTGGTTGCCGGGGAATCCCCTCCGACGCTTCGCCTGTACCGCTGGTCTCCTCCCGCCGTATCCCTCGGTTATTTTCAGGATGAAGACGAAGTAGTTGACATGGAGGCCTGCCGGGAGGCCGGAATCGATGTTGTGCGCCGTCCGACAGGCGGCCGGGCTGTCCTTCATGATCAGGAATTGACGTATAGCATTGTTGTTCCCGAAGCGCACCCTTTCATAAACAAGGGCGGGGTCATAGATGCCTACCGCTCTATCAGCCGCGGTATTGTGACCGCTTTCAACCTGCTGGATATAGTTGCCTCCCTTACTCCGGAAGAACACAGCCGGGGCGGCCTGGCTCCCGGTTCATGTTTTGACAGCGCAACGGCCTATGAGATCCAGGTCGATGGAAAAAAAGTAGTCGGCAGCGCTCAGCTCCGCCGGGATGGCATTGTTCTACAGCATGGAGCGATTCTCTTTAAACTGCCCCTTGAACTGTATCAAACTGTTTTAAAAAAGGATCCGGCCTTTGAAAACGAGGCAAAGCTCGAGTTGGGTCAAAAAGCGGCCGGACTGCTTGATCTGGGTTATAATATTAGCTATGACAGGATGACCAGGGCCCTGGTCAAAGCTTTTTCTATGGTTGTCCCGGCAGTCTTTACCAGCCTGGAGGGCCTAATTAACAAAAAGGGGGATTAATATGAGCGATAAATATGAGGTTGTTATTGTTGGCGGCGGCCCGGGGGGCTACCTGGCCGCGCTGCGGGCGGCTTCTCTGGGTTTAAACACGGCTGTGGTGGAAAAAGAGGCCCTTGGAGGAGTTTGTCTCAATCACGGTTGTATTCCCACCAAGGTTTTAACCCACGGCGCTTCAATGTACCGGCGTATCCATGCGGCAAATGAATTCGGGTTCAACCTGGATAATATTGAATTTTCTTTCGCCGGGCTGCAGGAAAAGAAAAAAGCGGTGGTCAAAGAATTAACCGGCCATGTAGCTGAACTGCTAAAAAACAGCAAGGTGGAGGTTTATTCGGGCACGGCTAAAGTGCTTAACCCCAGGGAAGTAACCGTTTCAATGAATGATGGTGGAGAAACTACTCTGCAAACCGATAGCATCATCCTGGCCACCGGCAGTGAAGAAATCTTTCCGCCCACACCGGGCCTGGATTTACCGGGGGTTATTACCTCCTGGGAAGCTTTGGCTCTTGAGGATCTGCCGGAAACAATGGCAGTAATTGGCGGCGGGGTGATCGCCCTGGAAATGGCTTCAATTTTCCTGGGGCTGGGGGTGAAGGTAACAATCGTCCACCGCAGTGAACGGTTGCTGCGGCGGATGGACCTGGAGATGGTCCGGCGCCTTTCCACCTATTTGCGCCGTAGCGGTCTGCAGATCATGATGAATACCCCCGTGCAAAGGATCGAAGAAACAGAAGGCGGCCTGAAGATGACTGTAAGTGGGAAAAAAGGTGAAGAAACAGTTGTGGCTGAAAAAGTATTGCTTTCTGTCGGCCGCAAAGCCTCATTCGGCGGGCAGGACCTTGAAGCTCTGGGCGTGGAGTATGACGAAGGGGGTATTAAGGTCAACAGCAGGATGGAAACCACGGTCCCGGGGATTTATGCTGTTGGCGACGTAACCGCCCCGGGTTATTTCCTGGCTCATGTTGCCTACCACCAGGGGCTGGTGGCCGCGGAAAGCATTGCCGGGCTGGACTCCAATTTTGACGGTTCCGTAGTGCCAAATTGCCTGTTTACAGATCCGGAGCTGGCCTGTGTGGGTATGAGTGAAGAAGAGGCCAGGGAAAAGGGCCTGGATAATCTGCAGGTTGGCAAATTCCCCTTTTCCGCCTGCGGCAAAGCGGCAACCCAGGGCGAAGAAGAGGGATCGGTTAAAATAATATCCGCCGGTGAAGAGCAAAAAGTTATCGGCGTCCATATTCTTGGCCCCCATGCTTCAGACTTGATCCAGGAAGGGACCCTTGCTGTGGCCAAAGAAGCCAGGGCTGCTGAAATTGCCGGCTTGATCCATCCCCACCCCACCCTCTCGGAAGCTGTTTGGGAAGCGGCAATGGCAATTAATAAAGCTCCTCTCCATTTTGGCCGCCGATGAAAAAGGTCGGCCTGATTATCAATCCTGTGGCCGGCATGGGTGGGAAGGTCGGCCTCAAGGGAACGGACGGACCGAAGGTAGTGGAAAAAGCGCGGTCTATGGGGGCCCGGCCCGAATCCGCCGATAAGGCAACCCTTGCCCTCCAGCCCCTCTCCGCGATCAAGGAAGAGATAACAATAGTTACCTGTCCCGGGGAAATGGGAGAGGACACGGCGCGCCGCTGCGGTTTTGAGCCTGAACTTGTCTCCGGTATCGGCGACCCGAGCACAGAAGAAGATACTGAGAAGGCGGCAAAAGAAATGCTCGAAAGAGGAGTTGATCTGCTGCTTTTTGTGGGCGGTGACGGAACGGCGCGCAATATATATAACGCCATAGGCGATGATTCACCGGTGCCGGCGCTGGGGATTCCGGCGGGGGTGAAGATCCACTCAGCGGTTTACGCTACCAATCCCCGCAATGCCGGGGAACTGGCAGTGCAGTTTTTAAAAGATGCCGGACTGCCGGTTCGCAGATCAGAAGTTATGGATATTGATGAAGATGCTTTCCGGGAAGGCAGGTTATCAGCCCGCCTCTACGGCTACCTGCAGGTACCCTGTTCCGGCGAATTGATGCAGCACCTCAAGGTGGGCGGGGCGGAAACGGAAGAGTCTGTCCTGGAAGCAATTGCCGAGAATGTTGTCGAAAAAATGGAAGAAAACGTAGTTTATATTGTCGGACCCGGCTCGACAATCGGGCCGATCATGACAAAGCTGGGCCTCAGTAACACTCTGCTGGGAGTGGATGTAGTCAAAAATGGCCAGCTTCTTGCCTCCGATGTTAATGAAAAACAGCTGCTGGAGCTTATTGAAGGAGAAAAGGCCAAAATAATTGTTACCGTTATTGGAGGCCAGGGTTATATTTTTGGCCGCGGCAACCAGCAGATCAGCGCTCAAGTGATCAGGAAAGCGGGAAAAGATAACATCATCGTGGTGGCTACCAGGGAAAAAATATTTTCCCTGGAATACGAAAGGTTGCTGGTTGACACCGGTGATGAAGAAGTAAACAGGATGCTGTGCGGCTACTTGAGGATTGTCACCGGGTATAACGAGGAATTGATGTACAGGGTTACCTGCTAGCCCCTGCATTGATAAGAAAAAAGTGATATAATCTTAAGGGGGGAGCCGGCCTGATTGCCGGGTGCCACCTTTTTCAATTAGGTTAAAAACAATTAGTTTAAAAAAATGATGACAGGAGTTGTAATAGTTGCAGCTAATGGAAGGCGAGAAGGAAGAAATACTTACCTGCGTTAAAGAAGTCCTCGGCGAAAATTCGAAAACCCATGAAAACCTGGTCCCCATTTTACAACAGGTCCAGAAACGGTTGGGTTACCTGCCGGCTCTGGCCATGGATGAAATTGCCGCGGGATTAAAAGTCCCCGCCGTTGATATTTACGGTTTGGCGACCTTTTATAATCAGTTTCGCTTGAACCCGCCCGGTAAGCATGAGGTCAAGGTTTGTATGGGCACCGCCTGTTACATGACCGGTGGTGACATTACCATGGAGTCTTTTGAGCGCCGGATGGACATTAATGAAGGAGAAACAAGCCCGGACAGGCATTACAGCCTGGAACGTGTAGCCTGTGTCGGATGTTGCACGCTGGCCCCGGTGGCGGTTATAGACGACAAAGTGGAAGGAAAAGTTACCCCGACCAGGGTCGACGGGATCATGCTGACCCTGGAAGAAGGCCGGGAAGAAACTGGTATTAATGAAGAAGAGTCGGGGCCGGAAGAGGGGGACGGTAATGGGTAAAAATGATCCGCAGAAAATATATGAAAATATCAGGGAAGAAGCCCGGCAGCAGGATCAAAGCAGGCAGGATAAACCTCTGGTCATGGTTGGGACCGCCACCTGCGGCCTGGCTGCGGGAGCAATGCAGGTCAAAGAAGATTTTATCCGGGAGATTAAAAATAAAGACCTGAATGCCGAAGTCATAGAGGTAGGCTGCATCGGGCACTGCTATGCCGAACCTCTGGCAATAATTGCTAAACCCGGCTTCCCGCCTGTATGTTACGGAAACCTTGACGATGGATTGGTCCACCGGCTGGTCGAAGATTTCCTGGCCGGCGATGATCCTTCCTATGAATACGCCATGGCTGCCCTGGAGCGTAATGACGAGTTTCCCACTTTCGAGGATTTTCCCCGGGGGGTTTACGAAGAAAAGCTGATCCTGGAGCACTGTGGTTTTACAGACTTCAGCAGAATTGACAGTTATATTGCCCGGGGCGGTTACTCGGCTTTAGCAAAATCGCTTTCCGGCGAGCCGGACCATGTCCTTGCTATGATTAAAGAGGCCAACCTGAGGGGCCGCGGCGGGGCCGGATTTCCAGCCGGCACAAAATGGGAAGCCTGCCTGAATAAAAGCGGGGATGAAAAGTATGTTATATGCAACGGCGATGAAGGCGATCCCGGGGCTTTTATGGACCGCAGCGTTTTGGAATCAGATCCGCACCTGGTTATTGAAGGTATGATTTTATGCGCCTATGCCGTTGGCGCTTCTCAGGGTTATCTTTACATCCGGGCTGAATATCCCCGGGCTGTAGAGCATGTTCGCCATGCGATCAAGCAGGCCGGGGAAAAAGGGCTGCTCGGTTCTTCTATTTTGGGCACCGGGTTTTCTTTCGACCTGGAAGTTTTCCAGGGATCGGGAGCTTTTATTTGTGGCGAAGCAACCGCCCTGGTCAACTCTATGGAAGGCAAAATGGGGATGCCCGAAAGCAGGCCCCCCCGCCTTACAGATCAAGGGTATCGCGGCAAACCGACGGTTCTTAATAATGTCAAGACCTTTGCATATGTGCCCCTGATTATTGAACGGGGCCCGGATTGGTTTAAAAGCATTGGTACGCCGGAAAGACCGGGAACGGCTGTTTTCTCCCTTGTTGGCAAGATTAACAGCACCGGCCTGGTAGAGGTGCCAATGGGCACTACCCTGCGCCAGCTGATTGAAGAGGTGGGTGACGGTTTGCCCGAGGGCTGTGAATTTAAAGCAGTGCAGATTGGCGGCCCCTCAGGAGGTTGTTTGCCCGAATCTTCCCTTGATGTCCCGATCGATTTTGATTCCCTGCATGAGGCGGGAGCGATAATGGGATCCGGCGGCCTGGTGGTTATGGACCAGGAAGATTGCATGGTTTCTGTGGCCCGCTATTTCCTTGAATTTACCCAGCACGAATCCTGCGGCAAATGCACTTTCTGCCGGCTTGGCACTAAACATATGCTGGATATCCTGACCGATATTACCCGGGGTGAAGGTGATCTGGAAACCCTGGAACTTTTAAAGGAGCTTGGTGAAGATGTTCGAGACGGCTCACTGTGCAACCTGGGACGGACCGCGCCCAACCCGGTACTGACCACCCTGAGATATTTTTATGACGAATACAAGGCCCACATAGAAGAAGGGCGTTGTCCCGCCCTGGTATGCCGTGATTTAATCCTGTATTATATCAAGCCCTCAAAATGCAGCAAACTTTGCAACGTGTGTGTGGGAAGCTGTCCAACAGAAGCCATATACACCAGGGATGATGGTTTAAAAGCAATTGACCAGGAGAAATGTGTGAAATGCGATAACTGCCGGAAAGCCTGCCCAACAGAATACGATGCCGTGCTGCGGCTTTCGCCTCCCGTGCTGCCGGACGAAAAGGAGCGTAAAGCAAAATGAGCGAAGAAATAACCATTACTATTGACGATCAGAATATCAAAGCCCGCCGGGGAGAAAAATTGCTCTGGGTAGCCCTGGATAATGATATTTATATCCCTCATCTATGCGCTATTAAAGAAGAAGGAAGGCCTAATGCTTCCTGCCGCCTTTGTTTTGTGGAAATTGAAGGCCTGGAAAGGCCGGTTACAGCCTGCACCAGGAAAGTTGAAGAGGGAATGGTGGTCAACACCAGGAGTCCGCGTATCGACCGCCTGGTAAAAACCGGTTTCGATCTGCTCCTTTCCGATCATAACCTTAACTGCCGCCAGTGTCCGGCCAACCGCAACTGCGCCCTGCAGGTTATTGCCAAAAAGAGGAAACTTAAACTGAAGCGCGATCGCTTCAAACCAGTTGACAGGAAATTTGCGCTGGATGACAGCCCTGCTGAATTTGCCTTTGATCGCAGTCGCTGTGTTTTATGCGGTCAGTGTGTGTGGGCTGACCGGGTTGAAGCCGAGGTGGGGGCGATCGGTTTTACCAAACGAGGCATAAACCGGGTCGTAACTACCTTTAATGATTTGCCCCTGGCTGATTCTATCTGCACCGAGTGTAAACTCTGCGTAGAGGCCTGCCCGGTAGGCGCCCTTTACTACAAAGAGGACAAGAAAGCCTGATTATCAAGGCATTTTTTTACATGCACCCCCGGATATGCTATAATTATATCAAGTCTTCTACACAGGTAGGAGACAAATATTTTATGGGAGTTGATCGGATATGCCCGGATTAGTGGCCGTGTTTGGTGATGGTGATAAGGAAAATACGGCCGATCTCGATCCATTGATAGAAAAAGTCAAGTTCCGCGGAACTTGCAGGGAAAAAGACTGTGATGAAGATTGCCAGAGCCTGGCTGTTTTAAATAATGCTTCTCTTGAATATGACCAAGAATCTTCAGCAGCCCTTGATGGTTATATCGTGTTTTCAGAAGATGAAGGCACTGCCCTGCAGGGCAGTGAAGGAGAAAGCAAGTTTACCGAACTGCTTAAAAAAGAAGGCCTGTCCTGTTTTGAAAATATGGAAGGTGAATTTGCCCTGGCTTACTTAAGAGAAGATGGAAGCTGTCTCGTGGCAAGAGATCCCTTTGGAGTAAAACCTCTTTATTACACAATTAAGGATAAAACTCTTTATATTGCCCCGGAAATAAAAGCCCTGGTTGATCTTGACAGCCCGATCAAGGAAGCCCCGCCAGGCAGCTATTATGAGAAGGGCAAAGGCTGGATTCGCTACTACAGCCTGCCAAAAATGTTTAAAAAGAAAAACCTTTCCCTTGATGAAGCCGAAGAAAAAATGCGCCACCTGCTCTGGCTTGCCGTTGAAGAACGGATGACTGATGTAGACAACGAAGATCTGGGAGTTTATTTAAGCGGGGGGTTAGACAGCAGTGTGGTAGCGGCGCTCGCTTCCGAAATATCTTCCAAACCGATCAACACCTATACGGTTGGAATTGAAGGGAGCCAGGACATTGAATATGCCGCTATAGTCGCGGAACGGATCGGTTCAGTCCCGCATGTTTATACTTACCGGCTTGAGGATATGCTGGAAGTTTTGCCTGCGGTGATCTACCACCTTGAGTCATTCGATTGCGCCTATGTGCGCTCATCAATCCCCAACTTCCTGGCCGCCCGTTTTGCGGCTAGAGATGGGCGCAAGGTGATGCTTACCGGCGAAGGATCGGATGAAATATTTGCCGGTTACACTTATCTCAAAACTCTTGATTCCGAAGAACAGATAACTGCAGAAATCGACAACTTCATCAAAAACTTGAGCCGGACCGGCCTGCAGAGAGTGGACCGGATGAATTCCGCCCACGGTCTTGATTGCCGGGTTCCCTTTTTAAAGCCCGCCCTGCTCGAACTGGTCCAGCAGTTTCCCATGGACTGGAAACTGCATGATTTTGATTCTGATGAAAGTGAACCGGTGGATAAATGGATTTTAAGAAGGGCTTTTGAAAAAGAACTGGGATCCAAGGTGGCCTGGCGTG
>PWFM01000066.1 GCA_003553895.1 Syntrophomonadaceae bacterium
ATCCAGGTCCTTACCGGCGACGGTTTTGTTGCGGATCTTATTTAAAAGCCCGATAAAATCAGCGTCGCTCTGACGGTAGATTTTTTCCAGTTCCAGGTGCTCGACATCAATTTCTGAAAAGACTTTGGCATCGAAAAAAAACTCGCTGTCATAAAACTGTTCAAACAGGGCCCGGTCGTGACCGACAACCACGGGCGGGATCTGGTAGAGGTCTCCGATTAAGATCATCTGGATGCCCCCGAAAGGGGCACCGGGGCTTCGTCCGTTTATCCGCAAGAACTGATCAACGCAGTCGAGCAGATCGGCCCTAACCATCGATATTTCGTCGATTACAATCGCCTCTAAATTTTTGTAAATGGGGGAAGCTTTCTTTTTAGCCTGCCTTCTGACCTTTTCTACGGTCACATCGGGCCGGAAACCGAAAAAAGAGTGGATGGTCTGCCCGGCGATATTTACAGCCGCCACCCCGGTGGGGGCCAAAACAACCAGGTTTTTAGCGGTGACTGAACGGAAATAATCCAGCAGGGTCGATTTGCCCGTCCCGGCCCGGCCGGTAATAAAAACATGGGCCCTCGTATTTTCCATCAGGTCCAACGCTTTTTCAAACTGGGGATTGATCTCAATATTTCTGAGCACCATATACCTTCTCCCTGGCCGGTCAGGATACCTGGGTTATATTATAGAGCATCGCTCTATTAAAACAAGACCTCAGTTTCAATTCTCCGTGCACCCGATTATTGATAAGAAACAAAGCCTTCTGGAAAGCCTTCCAGTTTGGTCATGTTTATGTGAATTGCCTTTTACCGCAGCAGTTCAACCTGCACGGAAAATAATGAAGCCCCGGAGGCGGATTGCGCCAGTTCTTTATCAGCCGTAACCAGGACTGCTTCACTGCTGACAGCCAGGGCTAAATAAAGGCTGTCATACACCGTCAGACCGATCGCTGCGGCAATCTCCAGGGCAGCGGGTATCAATTTAGAGGCCGGGAACAGTTTGGCCGGAAAAGAGGCACTTAAAGCATCTGCAATCATGCGGGATTCTTTTAGCGACAGTTCTTCATTTTTCAGTTTCTTCCATATTACATTGCCAATTTCAACTATGATTAAATCCGGACTTGCTAAAACAGCCTTTCTTTCCTTCAGCTCTATTAAATATCGGCTGGCTGGGTCACTCAATGGTTCCGGAATGTACCACTTTACAGCTACACTGGCGTCAATCACGTACCTCTTCATCGATCCCGGTCTTTCCTGAACAGCCCTGTACTGTCCGAATATTCCCTGCCGTATCCAGATAAGGTTTCCCGGATTATTGCCGCCTTGTCAACTGCATTTGACTGATCCTGCAAAGCAGCCCCCTCCAGGATTACAAGTAATTCCTGCTGCAAGGACCGCTTGCTTTCAGATGCTCTTTTTTTTAAAACCTCTAAAACATCTTCGGGTACATTGCGGATTAGGATGTCAGGCATTGGATTATACCTCCTGTTATGATATCAATATGATATCATAATAAAGATTACCTGACAATAATTTAGTCTTATAAACACCCAATAAATTCTTGAATCATCTCCTCAGGCCCAGTTTTCCAAGTTATATGCTTTATTGTCCCTCCCGGTATTCCTTTCAGCTCCCCACACATTTTCCAGGAAATCAAGCAGTTCCCGGTTAAACATTTCCGGTTTATCCATATTGGCATTGTGGCCGGCCCCGGGGATTTCCAGGTACCAACTGCCGGGAACCGACCTGTGCCACTCCTTATTTGCTTTAACAAGAGCTTTGGGCATTTCATGTTCTCCGTGGACTATAAAAAGGGGCTGGGTAGGGGGACCGGGCACCCTGATCGTGCATGCATCCAGCTGGCCGGCAAGCATTAACAAAAACTGCCTTTTGCCCATCTGCTGCAGTGAATCGAAGAAAAACTCCTGCGCTTCTTCCGTGGTGGCTTTCTCCCCGGCCGTCCGTTTAAAGAGCATTTTTTCCGGAAAGAGCCTGCTTATAGACATCAATACCTTAAAACCGTACAGCACAACCTTACTCATCGGTTTTTCCACAGGCAGACCACCTATGCTTACCTGGGCCTTGACCCGGTGCGGATACTTGAGCGCTGCATGCTGGCTCACGTATACACCGAGGGATTGGCCGACCAGAACGGCTTCACCGATCCCGGCCTCGTCCATGATTCCAATCAGGCAGTCAGCCATCTTGGGGACATCAAGATTCTTTTTCAACTCTGCAGAGCGTCCGTGACCCTGGAGATCCCAGGTAACCACCCTGTAACTATCCTTTAATGCCTGCACCTGGCTTTTAAACATGCCGCCGTTCAAACCCCCACCGTGCGTAAACACCACCGCCGGCGCGTTTTGGGGACCGCTAACTTCATAATAAATGTAACCTGCTTCCGTCTTGAGATACATTTTTCACGCTCCTATCTTTTATTGATTAACCTCAATTCTTCAAGTTGAAGCTGTATTAATCATAATAAAAAAGGACTCTTTATAGACCTGCGAAAAGTTAGGGATTCGCGCCAATTAAAAAACCCATACTTTCGTATGGGTTCACCGCTTGACCCTGTATAGAGCTTTATCAACCCGGTCATAGAAAGCATCGCTGCTGAAGAGTGTATCAATGGAAAGATAATGTAAACTGGTATAAAGTTCGGCAGGTATTCACTGATATTAAGAAAGTGACAGGTAAAAAGTGGCCTGGTTTTCAAAGCACAGATGTACAGGCAAAACCCAGGGCAAAGCCTTACTCGCAAT
>PWFM01000072.1 GCA_003553895.1 Syntrophomonadaceae bacterium
ATGGGGAGTACTCCATCAGCAGGTCAAATGCTTGCTATACAGTTAGTACAGTTTGCAGGATGCTCTTATATACGCGGGGTCTGTTGCTTTTTTAACAAGTTGATGATAGCATACTATTGAAAGAAAAGTTACTTACATTAAGCCCTTCAAAGCTCGTTACAATGGGATTTACACCGTTTTTTTGTGCGGCTGATTTTTTATGTTTTTTGATAAAAAATCAGAAGCATAATTATACACTATATTATTATAAGGAGGAATCAAACCCACTTTTGTGGGGAGGATTATGCGCAAACCGGTTGTTGTAAGTGCAGTAAGAACTATTGCCGGCAGATATGGTGGAAGTTTAAGTAGTTTCGGAGCTCCAGAGCTGGGAGCAAAAGTTGTGGAAGAAGTGGTTAAGAGAGCCGGAATTTCCGGTGAAGAAGTGGACGAGCTGGTTTTTGGCTGCGGATGGCAGGCCGGGATTGGTCCCAACGTTGCCCGTATTGCCACCGTTAACGGCGGCTTGCCGGTTGAGGTCCCTGCTTACACGATTAATATTCGCTGCGCTTCAAGCCTCCAGGCTACTATCCAGGGCGCTAAATCGATCCTGACAGGCGATGCTGATACGGTAGTGGTCGGAGGGACAGAATCTGCTTCAAACGTGCCCTACATCCTTGACAAAGCCCGCTGGGGAGCCCGGATGGGAGATTTTAAAGCTTACGATGGCCTCCACAAAGACGGGTTTATGTGCCCGATGGCCGGTATGTTGATGGGGGGCACCGCTGAATTGTTGGCAGAGAAGTACAATATTGACCGGGAAGAACAGGACAGCTTTGCCATCGAAAGTCATCAAAAAGCGGTTAAGGCCATGGAAGAAGGCAAATTTAAAGATGAAATACTACCGATTGAGGTAACAAAAAAGAAGGAAACAATCACCGTAGACCAGGAAGAGATTCCCCGGGCAGACGCTTCTATGGAAAAAATGGCCAAACTCCCCAGCGTATTTAAAAAAGATGGAACGGTAACGGCCGGAAACAGCTGCGCCTTATCGGACAATGCTTCGGCCATGTTGATTATGTCTGAAGAAAAAGCCAAAGCCCTCGGACTTACTCCCATAGCGGCTATTCGCGGTTATGCGGCAGGCGGGGTTGAACCAAAGTATATGGGCATCGGTCCGGTTAAAGCGGTTCCCCTGGCCCTTGAAAAAGCAAAGGTCAAGCTCGATGATATTGACTTAATAGAATTAAATGAAGCTTTTGCGGTGCAGTACCTGGCTGTAGAAAGGGAAATGAAGTGGGACAGGGATAAAGTTAATGTCCACGGTGGAGCAGTAGCCCTGGGCCACCCGGTAGGAGCCACAGGCACCAAGCTTATTACCACCCTGTTAAACGCGATGAAAATATATGAAAAAGATTTGGGCCTTGTCAGCGCCTGCGTGGGCGGCGGACAGGGGTTGGCCCTGGTCTTTGAACGCCTGAACTAGCGCTTTTACGGTAGATTTTTATTTATTTACTATTTTACAGGAGGGTTGATTGATTATGGAAATAAAGAAGGGTTTTGTTTTGGGCGCCGGCATAATGGGCACAGGAATTGCCCAGCTTATGGCCCAAAAGGGAATTGATGTTACTTTATCGGATGTCGATCAGTCAATTGTCGAACGCAGCCTTAAGAATATCGAGAAGGGCCTGCAGCGCAGGGTGGAGAAAGGGAAGATGACCGACGATCAGGTCAAGGATATTCTCGGACGGATTACTCCATCCCAGGGGGTTAAAGACGCGGCCCAGGCCGACTTTGTTGTCGAAGCGATTATCGAGGATGTAAAAATTAAGCAGGATACTTTCTATGAGCTCGAGAGTGTAGTGAAGGAAGGCGTTATTTTGGCTTCCAATACTACGGCCTGCTCTATTTCAGAAATATCTTCCAAGGCCAAAGATCCGGGGCGGATCGTGGGTATGCACTTTTTTAACCCCGCTGTGGTTATGAAGCTGGTCGAAATCATGCCCGGTCTGGCTACCCGGCCGGAAGTAGTTGATCAGACCCGTGAGTTTGCCGAGTTCCTGGGCAAAGAACCGGTAGTCACTGCCAAGGAAGGGATTGCCGGTATTGCCAGCCGGGTCCTGGCGGCCCTTTTGAACGAAGCTGTATGGGTCCTTGAAGAAGGAATCGGCACAGTTGAAGATATCGACAAAGCCATGAAAATGGGTTCCAATCAGCCCATGGGCCCGCTGGAACTGATCGATTTAATCGGTATTGACACCCACCTGGCCAAGACCAGGACTCTTTACAACAAGTTTGGCGATGCCCGTTATCGTCCCTGCTACCTGCTGGAAAAAATGGTTCATGCCGGATACCTGGGTCGTAAATCCAAGAAAGGTTTTTATGATTACACAGGAGATACTCCTGTTCCGATGCGAATCAAATAAACTGGTGATGAAATAAATATTACGAGGTGACAAACATGGATTTTAGTCTAAACGCCGAACAAGAAACTGTGCAAAAGATGGTCCGCGATTTTGTGGCCAAAGAAATAACTCCTTTTGCCAAGGAATGGGATCAGGAAGAGAAGTTTCCCTGGGATGTATGGAAGAAATTAGGGGAAGTGGAAATAATCGGCACCGCTATTCCTGAAGAATATGAGGGCAGCGGCATGGATCATATCACCCACGCTATCGTGGCCGAAGAACTTGGTTACGGCTGCAGCACTATGCGCGGCAATTACTCGGTCCAGATTTCCCTGGTCGCCAAAAC
>PWFM01000215.1 GCA_003553895.1 Syntrophomonadaceae bacterium
ATTTGATCACATCTTTGCTGCCTTCTTTTTCAACATTTACTAAAAGGCATGACTCCATATAATTTTTACAGGTATTTGCCACATCCATAACCGAATTGCTTATTCTCTTCTTTAGATCATCTTATCCTCTCGGAGTATATGTATCCCTTTCCGGAATTTCTAATATATCTAAGAAGTTTTTGCCGCTCCTTAACTCCAAAATTTTCTCTGCACATATACTTAAACACTCATGATTATGGCCGTATACAACTGCAACCGCAAGTTCTTCATTTCTCAGTTTATCTACCCCATCTAAATTTAACAACTGAAGAACAAACATAAAAGGTTTAACTCTAAGATCTGGATTAATTCTAACATTTCTTCTTCTTCCATAAGCACTTGGATATTGATGTTTCAACAATAAATACTGCATAACACCCAGAGGTTTTTCCCCTTTAACTAGAGCCTCACCTGCAATGGTTGGAAAATTATATCTTATGCCGTCCTTCTCTCTTCGGAATATAAGGCCCAAAGCCATGAGCTGTGAATAATATGTTCTCGCTCCTCCACTTTTAGGATGGTACAGAAATCCTTCAGTTTTTAAGCCGCTTTCCTCAAGGTACTTATAAAATTCATTCTGCACATTTTGATCGCTCATCCAGCCAATTTTATTCTGCATTAAAAAAATATGTAGAATATTGCTCATTTTCCAGGGAGGAATTTTTCTAATATTTCTCGGAAACATCCAAACATTTCTGTACCCTTCCCTATAAGCAACTATAGGCATAATATTCCTCCTAGTTGTTTTCAGCACATTCAGTTGATAATGGGCAGTCACCACATTTTGGATTTGAAGCTGTACAGACAGCTGCCGCAAAATCTAGCACTGCAAAATTGCAGTCTTTTATGTTTACGTCAGGAAAAGTTGATTTGATTTTTCTTCTTAATTCCCCATCTGTCCTCGGCCTTATTTTATCCGAGCTGAAACCAAAAAATCTTCTAAATAATCTTATTACATTTGTATCCACCGGAACTGCTTTTTCTCCAAAAGCATAGCATCTTACGGCGCCTGAAATATACTGTCCAACTCCATATATTTCTTTAAGCTCCTCAGCAGAACCAGGAACTTTACCTTCATATTTTTCTGCGATTGTTTTTGCAGCATTTATTATTCTTTCTGCCCGATAGATAAGGCCCAAAGGCTTTATTATATCTTCAATTTCCTCTATTTCAGCCTCTGCCAGACCTGCAGGATCTGGATACCTTCTGATGATTTCTATATATGCTTCCTCAACTTTCCTGACATGGGTCTGCTGAAGAAGAAACTCCGCAACTAAAATATGAAACGGATCTTCTGTGCTGCGCCAAGGGAATTCCCTGCTGTTTTCTCTGTACCATTTAAGCAGTTCATTCCAAAATATTTCTGCTTTTTCTATCTCATTACTCACGTGCTTTCACCGCTGTTCTTTATTCTCTAAACTGTAGAGATCCTCTTTTCCCTCTTCTTCCATAACAGCAAATATATCAAGTTGTGAATTCCAAGAGGCCGGCACACTTTTATAGTCTACGCCAGCCAAACATTTTAATACAGCTTCCATTACTACTTTGGCGCCTCTTGGAGGGACAGCATGGCCTATTTGAGCTCTGATTGATTCTTTGCTTCCCTGAAAAACAAAGCTGTCAGGGAAAGTCTGCAGGCGGGCTCTTTCTCTATTGGTTAAAGCTCGAGGTTCATCCCAATGGTATACATGCGTGCCCCCTCCTCCACTTCCTGTTAATGTATATGCAGGCTTATCAGCTTCCAGCCTCCTGTAGATGTGGCTCATCTTACATCCATTAACATTTAGCCTTAATCTCTCCGGTATGTCAGGATGCCAAGCATTTCCACCCGGTGGAATATGTTTTAATCTCTCGACAGTCTTTTCAGCATGTCTGGTCTTTTTGTTGTTGTGCTCCACATCCTCTGCTCCCGCTAAGGCTTCTTCGCAGGTGACATAACTGTTTTTGTGTGTTGGAGCAGGAACTTCAAATTTTATGCTCAGATCCTCTCTAAAACCTACAATTACAATCCTGTGCCTGGTCTGAGGCACTCCATATTCTTCGAATTTATATAAATTGGCGGTTATTTTATATCCTTCACCTGCATTCTTTAAATCGTTTAATATTATTCTAAAAGCCCTGCCGTCATCTGCACTGCTCAAACCTCCAACATTTTCAGCTATAAAGAATTTTGGATCATGGTGATCTATTACATCAACTCCATAAGAATATAATGGGCCATGTTCTCCCTCCATCCCATTCTGTTCACCAACCAGGCTAAAATCATTGCAGGGAAAACCAAAAAGCAGCCCATCAATATTAGGTATAGATGCAACATCAATGTTTTCAACATCTTCACATACTACAGTCCCATCTTCTTTATTCTTCATTATATTTTCAGCAAAAGTCCTGCAGGCATCTTCATCAACATCATTTGCCCAAATATGACGGCAGGTATATTTCTCTCCATTCTTATCCTTAATCTCAGCCTGCTCTGCTCCTAAAGCTAGGCCCCCTGCGCCGCTAAAAAGCTCTCCTATTTTATATATTTCTGCCATATTTTCACTCCTCATTTGAGGCTTTATCTAGTTTCAACATCCTCTCCTAAATGTTCAGGCTCCATAGGCTCCATAGATGCAGAACTGATTGTCATTTGCCTGCAGCATGCTTCACATTTCGGTGGCTCCTTCCCTTCTTCTATTATTTG
>PWFM01000193.1 GCA_003553895.1 Syntrophomonadaceae bacterium
CTCCTCGGCATTGCCAGGGGTCTCGGCTTTAAAGAAGCCGACCTCGGACGCCATATTGCCACCTTCAGCGGCGGTGAGAAAACCAGGGCCCGCCTGGCCGGCCTTCTTCTGCAGGACCTGGACCTGCTGCTTTTGGACGAGCCTACCAATTTCCTCGATCTTTCGGCCCTGGAATGGCTGGAAAAATATCTGCGCGACTTGCCCTGCGCCCTGCTCGTAGTCAGCCACGACCGTTTTTTCCTGGACCGGGTCGTGGGCCGTATTTTTGAGCTGCGCGGGCCCAGAGTCAAATCCTATAGCGGCAACTACAGCGCCTACCAGACCCAGCGCGAACTGGAGCGCCTGAGCAGCGAGCGGGAATACCGGCGCCGGGAACTGCTCAAGGCCCGGGAAGAGCGCCTGGTTCGCGAAGCCAAGGGGGATGAGCGCTCAAAACGTCAGGCTAAAAGCCGCCAGAAACGCCTGGAAAAAATGGAACAGCTTGATCGCCCCGAACAAGAACAGAGCTTCAAACTGGGCTTCGGCTACAGCGGCCGCAGCAGCAACCGGGTCATCACTTTTGAGGCCGTCTGCAAAAAATTTGACGGCAGGGCTATTTTCGACAATCTCAGCTTTGAGATTAACTGGGGCGATCGGGTTGCCTTGATCGGGCCCAACGGGGCCGGCAAGTCGACCCTGCTTAAGCTGATTTCAGGCGACCTGGAGCCCACATCCGGGGCCATCCGCCTCGGACCCTCGGTGGAAGTGACCTACTTTGCCCAGGAGCAGGAACAGCTCCAGCCCTACCGGACCCTGCTCGAGACCATTACCGCAGCGGCCGATCTTGATCTTAAAGAGGCCCGCAATCACCTGGGCCGCTACCTGTTCAGGGGCGATGATGTTTTTAAAAGGGTCTGCGATTTGAGCGGCGGTGAGAAAAACCGCCTGGCTTTAGCCCGCCTGGCCTTAAAAAGTGGTAACTGCCTCTTGATGGACGAGCCGACCAGCCACCTCGACCTGCTGGCCCTGGAAGAAATTGAAACGGTCCTCGCCGGCTATCCCGGAACCCTGATCATAGTTTCCCACGACCGCTATTTCTTAAAAGGCCTGGCCAACCGGGTTTTTGAACTGGAACAGGGACAAATCCGCATTCATGACCGCACTTTCGAGCGCTACCTGGCAGAAAAAGAAACCATAGCCGGCCAGGGTCCCGAAAAAACTGAAAAAGAAGAGCAAAAAAAAGAAGAGAAAATGAGGAGGCAGGAAGAACACCGCCGCCGCCAGGCCGCCCAGAAGCAGTACCGCCGCCTCAAAGACGAGCAGGCCCGCCTGGAAGAAGCGATCAGCGCCAGAGAAGAAGAAATCGGCGAACTGGAGGCCACTCTGGCCGACCCCGGCCGCTATGGCGATCACAGCGAGCTGGCCGAACTCGGAGCTCGTCTGGAAGAAACCAGGGCTGCTCTGAACCACCTCATGCACAGCTGGGAAGAGGTTACCGCCCGCCTGGAAGAGGGCTCTTGATCCCGGCCCTGCTCGCTAAAACATTTGCAAAACCCCTGCCGCAAAGCTATAATTGAGCAAGTTGAATTAATTAGGGAATATTAACAGTAACCGGCGCAGCGAACCGGTTTCGCGAGTAGAAAGGTGTAGGGTAATTGTGGCTTCATACATAGATCTGCACAACCATATCCTGCCCGAAATAGATGACGGGCCCAGCACCATGGAGGAAGCGGTCCAGCTGGCCCGCGACCTGGTGGCCAGCGGCTACGGCACCATAGTGGCCACCCCGCATGCCCTTGAAGGGGACCCACATCCTGCCCTTATCTGCAGCCAGGTCGAGGAGCTGCAGGAAGAATTAGACCGCCTGGCCATACCCTTAAAAATCCTGCCCGGCGCCGAACAGCATATCGATCCTGAACTGCCAGAGCGCCTCCGGAAAAATGAAGTGCTTACCCTGAACCGGAGCCGTTACCTGCTTTTGGAACTGCCCATGCTGCAGCCCCTGCCTGTCTATACTGAACAGCTTCTTTTTAGCCTGGTCCAGGACGGCTATCGCCCGGTAATTCCCCATCCGGAACGGGTGATGGCCCTGCAGGTGAACCACCAGATGCTTTTTAAACTGCACCGCATCGGAGCCCTGTTCCAGGTTACCTGGGCTGCCTTCCTCGGCCTGCTCGGCCCCGCCGCCGCTAAAACGGCCCGCTATATGCTCGAAGCCGGCCTGGTCCATTTCCTCTCCACCGATGCCCACCACCCCGGCAGCGACCTGCTATCCGTAGAGAAAGCCGCAGACCTCCTGGATAACAGGCAGGGGGAAGGTTACTCCGAAATGATGCTTACCGAACGTCCCCGCCTGCTTTTGGAAAACCAGCCCCTTGATCTGCCCGAACCCCGGGCCCCCGGGGGGCGTCCACCTTCCAGGGTTCCGTTCCTGGCCCGCCTCTTCCGGGTTTAAATAAAATTGTTTTTACATATTGACTGGATGTCAATTAAGTGTAAAATATTAAATAAGCATGAAAAAAGTTAAGTTCATCCCGGTTGCTGCAAAAAACTAAACCGAACTTTTACCTGAGAGGTGTTTTCCGTGGGCCATCCCGACCGCAGGCTAAAACGTGAACGCAAGAAAAAGAAGAAGCAAAAAATGCTACCCCGCCGCAACCTCCTTGATCAAACCCTCGATTTAACCCCCTACAATGC
>PWFM01000174.1 GCA_003553895.1 Syntrophomonadaceae bacterium
CTTACCACAAATTTTTGCCGTTACCTATTGATAAACGGGTAAAGAATGGTTATAATATCATAGCGAAGAGAAACATGCGAGCGTGGCGGAATGGCAGACGCGCTAGGTTCAGGACCTAGTGGGCTTTACGCCCGTGGAGGTTCAAGTCCTCTCGCTCGCACCAATAAAGAAGGGGCTCTCAGGGTTGTGAAAACTGCTGGAAGCCCCTATTTATTTGCAGATTGATGCCAATTAACTGAATAAGTTTATGGCTGAGGTTCATTGTCGCGGCCAGCTCTCCCGGAGTCAGGATTGTTAATTACTCCATCCCCGGCATAATGCCGGAGAGTTTTCTCTACTGCTTTACAGGCACAGTACTAGCAGCATTAGGAGAAATAATTTCTTAAACATGTTATGATCTAAATACAACAAAAAGTATTCGTCCTCTCCGGCGCCAGGTAGGTCCTGAAAAGGTTCAGGTAACTTTTCATCTCTATCTGAAGGGAATAAAAAGAAAACTGGCGAATATATAAGCCTGGAGCAGTATACAGGGGTTTATAATCCTTCTTGGATAAACCCCTGGGTTTGCATAAAAATCACGTTAAACGGGAGGATTCCATTGAAAG
This sequence comes from Syntrophomonadaceae bacterium, assembly GCA_003553895.1. GTDB lineage: Bacteria > Bacillota > Dethiobacteria > DTU022 > DTU022 > B1SED10-74M. Next base: position 606 of record PWFM01000174.1, read on the forward strand.
AAGCAGTTATTGTAAGCGCCGTAAGAACAGCGGTTGGCACATTCGGAGGATCGCTTAAAAATGTCAGCGCTGTTGACCTGGGAACAGTAGTTATAAAGGAAGCCCTGGAAAGAGGCGGTGTTAAACCCGATCAGGTGGATGAGGTCTTGATGGGGTGCGTTTTGCAAAGCGGGTTGGGCCAAAATGTAGCCCGGCAGGCATCGCTTAAAGCCGGTTTGCCCTTTGAAGTCCCCTGCATGACTGTCAACAAGGTCTGCGGTTCGGGCCTCAAAACAATCAATATGGCAGCTGCCGCCATAGCCGCCGGCGATGCGGAAATTGTAGTTGCCGGGGGAACAGAAAATATGAGCGCTTCACCGTACGCCTTGCAGAAAGCGCGCTGGGGTGTCAGGATGGGCGATGACCCTGTAATCGACCTGATGATCAAGGATGGTTTGTGGTGCGCTGCAGGTGATTACCATATGGGGATTACCGCTGAAAATGTGGCCGAGAGATACGGCATCAGCCGGGAAATGCAGGATCAGTTTGCCATGGAAAGCCAGGAAAGGGCGCATTCTGCGATAGAAAGCGGGCGATTCAGAGATGAAATTGTTCCGGTTTTGATACCGCAGCGCAAAAAAAACCCGATCAAGTTTGCAGTGGACGAACATCCCCGGAAAACTTCAATGGAAGCGCTGGCTAAATTGCGCCCCGCTTTTAAGCAAGACGGGACGGTTACAGCCGGCAACGCTTCCGGTATCAATGACAGCGCGGCAGCGGTTGTCGTCATGAGCCGGGAAAAAGCTGCGGCCCTGGGCCTGGAACCGCTGGCTTCGATAAAGAGCTACGCCTCCGCAGGGGTAGATCCTGCGTTTATGGGAACCGGTCCCATCCCGGCAACTAAAAAAGCCCTGGCCCGGGCCGGATGGAGCATTAATGATCTGGAATTGATCGAAGCAAACGAGGCTTTTGCCGCCCAGGCTCTCAGCGTGGCAAAGGAACTTGACCTCGATCCTGTGAAATTAAATGTCAACGGCGGGGCGATCGCCCTGGGTCACCCGATCGGGGCCAGCGGAACCAGGATTTTTGTGACCCTGCTGCATGAAATGCAAAAACGCAGCGCCAGGCGCGGTCTGGCTACCCTCTGTATTGGAGGAGGGCAGGGAATCGCCTGCGCTATTGAAAGAAATTAAAATTAAGGAGGTCGTTTTAAATGGCACTGGACATGAGAGGTAAAGATATTATTTCAATTCATGAGCTCAGCCGGGAAGAAATTGACCAGATTCTTGATACATCGCACAGTTTAAAAATGAAGGATAAACTGGGCGAAATTTACCATCCCCTGAAAGGCAAAACCCTGGGTATGATTTTCCAAAAATCTTCTACCAGGACCAGGGTTTCATTCGAGGTGGGAATGTGGCAGCTCGGAGGTTATGCCCTGTTTTTGGGAGCGAATGACCTGCAGTTAAAACGCGGGGAGACAATAGCGGACACGGCCAGGAACTTAAGCCGATACCTGGACGGGGTCATGATCCGCACCTACGATCACCAGGACGTAGTCGATTTTGCCGAATACGGCTCCATCCCGGTTATAAACGGACTGACCGACCTGCTGCACCCCTGCCAGGTCCTCTCCGATCTGTTTACGATCCAGGAAAAGAAGCAGGAGCTAAAAGGGCTGAAACTGGCCTACATTGGCGACGGCAACAACATGGCCCATTCCCTGATGTTCGGGGCGGCAAAAGTGGGCCTGGATATATCGATCTGTTCGCCATCCGGTTTTGAACCGGATTCGGAAATAACCCGGCTGGCCAGGCTTGATGCATCGAAAACCGGCGCCGGCATTGTAATCGAAAGCGACCCTTATGAGGCCGCCCGGTCGGCAGATATAATCTACACCGATGTCTGGACCAGCATGGGAATGGAAGGCGAGGAAGAAAATAGGTTGGAAAGTTTCTCCCGCTACCAGGTTAACAGCTCCCTGCTTGAGAAAAGCAAAGAAGATGTCCTGGTCATGCACTGCCTGCCCGCTCACCGGGGAGAAGAAATTACAGACGAGGTAA
>PWFM01000087.1 GCA_003553895.1 Syntrophomonadaceae bacterium
AATCGCGGGTATTGTCGCGTTCTCCCGGCGGGATACCGCCGAAGGCGATACCGGCGCGCAGGGCGTAGTTTACGGCATGGATTACCTGGGTAAAGTTCCCGATCGGGAAGGCGATAAAATCGATCCCGAGCTTGCAGCCGGCTTCGATAGCCTGCTCGACCACCTGGTTGCAGAGGAAGATCATGAACCCTTTGGCCTGCAGGTCCATAACCAGCTTGCCCACGTCCTCGGACGACTTGCCTTTACCCATGATTACGGCCTGGCCAGGGATGGTCCAGTCCACCAGGAGGATCCCGTAGCGGCGGACCACCGGGTCGCCCAAAAAGCCGGTCCAGGGCTCGACGTGTGGCCTGGCCCCGTCCAAGTAACGCAGGGCTTCGATAATTTCAGCCGAGTAGGCGGCTGCTTCCCCGCACAGGCGGGCGTTGTGGAAATTCAAGTCTTCGCTAATCTGGTTGCGCATGCGGTTCAGGATGGGGGGCAGGTCGCCCAACTTCTCCACCGCTTCACCGCTGAGAGCCCGGATTACGGGCAGGTAGTAACCGGTATCGGGATAGCCGACCGGCTTATCGGGGCCATAACGCCTGATGGCCTGGTTGAGCAGGATTTCTGCGTAGCTGGTGGCGATAACCGCCCCGTCGTATGCTTTTTCGAACAATTTAACCGGTGGATTTGATTCATCTACCGCACCGTCAAATATTTCGTCAAATGATTGTTCCCATTCTTGGGAGAGAACACCTTCACTCATTACTCGTGCCTCCTTTTAAGCAGTTTCTTTACCATCCGGTAGATAGTTCAGTTTCGTATTTCTCAGCAGTTTGCTTGTGGATCTTAAGCTTCCAGGCGCGTTCATCGAGCGCAGCCAGGATTTTTTCAGCCGCTTTTTCAGGATCCTCTTCCCACATGAAGTAACCGCCGTAAACGTCTTCAGCAATCTGCAGAGCAATGCCGTCTACCAGGGCGCTGCCGGTAACTTCGGGCACAACCCCGACGTGGGTCGGGACACCCAGGGTCACGCACCAGCTGCCGATGGAAACGGCCTTCTCGCTCATTGCCTCAGGCGCGGAGGCCACAAAGGGAACTTTCGGAACATCTACGCCCCACTGGCGGGCCAGGGCGGTAGTCAGGTCGTAGGCCCTGGTGTTGTCCACGCAGGAGCCCATGTGGAATATCAAGGGCAGCTTTTCTTTAAGCTTGTCCTTGTTGGCTTCATTCAAGGTGTTGAAGAATTCCTTGAGGCCGTCGCCGGCGTACTTTTCTACCGCCTCAGCGTTTAACAGGCCCAGCTTGGCGGCAGACCCGGCGGCACAACCGGTGGCCACCATGAGGACGTTATTCTTGGCCAGCTCTTTCATGATCGTAATCTGGCTGTTGTCATGCGGCACGCGCAGGTTGTTGCAGCCCGCAAACAGGGCCACACCGCGCAGCTGGCCTGATTCAACGGCATCGGTAATCACCTTGATCGGTTCATCGGGATTTACCGCGCCGAGCACATCTTCCATCGCTTCCAGGCTGAAGCCGGCCGTAACCTTATTCTTGACGTCGGGGATATCAACTTCATTACCCTCGCGCTCTTTGTAGGCTTCGATGGCCAGGTTGACTACTTCCTTGGCTTTCTCCACGGCATGTTCTTCGGAAAAATCGACGTGGTAGGAGCCCGGAATCTTGGAATGGGCCATGGTGGTAACGATACGGGTGTTGGAGCATTCAGAAACTGCTTTAACACCGGGCATGATACACTGCACGTCGACGACCATGGCATCTAAGGCCCCGGTCATCATCGGCAGCTCCTGGGACAGGAAGTTGGTCAAAACCGGCACTCCCTGGCGCATCAGGACTTCGTTCCCGGTACAGCAGATCCCCATGCACTTAACCCCTTTTGCTCCGGCGGCCTCGGCTTCTTCTTTCATGTCCCGGGCCACGCGGACAATCATTTCGCTCAAAAGCGGGTTGTGGCCGTGCACGGCAATATTAACCATCTCGGGATCGATGACCCCGAAGTTTGCTTCCGTATAAACCGGCTTGGGGGTGCCAAACAGGATATCGGAGAGGTCGGTGCCGATATGCATGCAGATGTAATCGCACAGTGAGGTCTTCAAGCCCTGGAAAATCAGGTTAACCGGGTCGGCATCCACACCCATATGGGTTGCGCCCATGGTTTCGGCAATGGTGGTATGCACCGAACGGGGCTGGATATTGCACTGGTCAAAGATCTCCATCCTCTCGGGCACCACGTTTGATTCCAACCACTTGCAGGGCTCGGTAGTAACTTTTGAAAAGTCGGAAATGGCCTGATGGAGGACTTCTTCAAGCAGTTCATTATCCTCCTTGCCTTCCACTTCCAGGCCGATATTTTTGGCTACCCGCTTCAATTTTTCCGAGTCTTCCACGGAATAATCGGGCGCCTTTCCTTCCAGCACTTCCATCAGGGCATACAGCATATGACGGCTGTGGTCGGCATGAGCGCCGGTGCCGCCGCTGATGGCCCGGATCAGGTTGCGGGCGACGATGGTATAGCCGTGCGCACCGCAGACCCCTTTCGATGATTTTTTGGTGATCCGGCAGGGTCCCTGCAGGCAAATCCGGCAGCAAACGCCGGTCCGCCCGAAATTACACTGGGGCTGCATTTTGACGTAGCGCTCGTAAG
>PWFM01000141.1 GCA_003553895.1 Syntrophomonadaceae bacterium
CTCAAAATAGCAATTATAAGCACCAGTCCGCCAAGCAGGTACCAGCTAACCCGCCAGCCAAAGTCCCCATAATATGCAAAAACCCTGGGCAGGACTATGCCTACCAGAACCAGGCCGATCCCACTTCCACCGGACATTAAGCCGGTAGCCATACCCCGCTTGCGCGGCGAAAACCAGGAAGAGGCCAAACCCATCATGGGGACATTACTGCCCCCGCTGCCCAGCCCGGTAACCAGGCGCATGAAAAAGGCCAGGGCGAATCCCTGCACAAAACCGGTCCCGATCATGGCCAGCGCGACCATAAACAGGGAGCAGGTAATAACGATTTTCGGGCCGTAGCGGCTGGCCAGGATCCCGCCCAGGAGAGAAAAGATCAGGTAACCGGTCAGGTTTCCCGTAGCCAGCAAGCCCATTTCAGTTGAGCTTAATTCCAGGCTGCGCTGCATAACCGGTAAAATCATGGTATAGCCGAAACGGGCAAAACCCAATGAGCCTACCACAATTATTGTCCCCACACTGATAATAATGAACCCGTAATGAATACCCGCCCCGTCTTCCCTGGAAAAGATGTTCTTAAGCACAATGATCACCTTTTTCAATATTTTATGAACTGCCGGCGGTTCGGATTCCGGTAAGTGTTCATACTGGTTCCGCCATTATTGTGCGGTGCTATTATGATTGTTTCAAGTTCAATCGGGCAGTTTTTATCCACCGGCCATAAAAATCAGGAAAAGCAGTTCATCCCCGTCTTTAAGCCGTGTTTCTTTATCTTCCGGCCATGAAAGCCGCCTGCCGTTAAGAAAAATCTGGTAAGCAAAGTCTATGCTCCCATCTGAATAGAACATTTCATCTTTCAAGTCGGGATACTGCCTGATCAGCTCATTCAAAGCTTTTTCAAAGGTGTTGAATGATTTATCCAGGCCGGTCCTTGAAACGCCGGTGATGTCTTTCAAGCCTGATTTAAATTCTACCTTGATGGCCATTGTTTAAACTCCCACTTTGGGTAATTAAGTTACTGAAGGCCCGGAAAAGAAGGGTTTTTCCTGTACATCTTCCCTGTCTTCGTATACCAGGGCTCCGGTAGGGCATGTTTCTACGCATACCGGTCCCTCCAGGTCCTGGCACTGGTCACATTTAACAGCCATCTGCTTCACCAGGTTTCTTTTCATACTGCCATAAGGGCAGACCATTACGCACATCCAGCATCCAACACAACGGTCGTCATTGGTCACAATGCCCGTTTCTTCATCTTTTTCAATACAGCCGACCATACAGGCGTCGAGACAGGGAGGCTCGACACAGTGACGGCACAATTCCTGGTATTCGTAACGTTCGAAAAGGTTCTGGCGAATGCCGATCCTTCCCAGGCGTGGATTAGCCGTTCCTTCATGGGTCAGGGCGCAGGCATTGGCGCAAATTCTACAGCCAATGCACAGAGAAGGGCGGCAGTAGATTTGTTTTTGTTTTACAGCCATGCTATCAGTCCTCCCTATTTGTCGGTCAGGTCCCGGAGCCGGTTTAATTCTTCAATACGTTCCCTAGGTAGCATGCCGTCCCGATCCCACCCGGCCAGATCATAATACTCGTCAAGCATTTTATTAAAGCCTTCCCGGTCTATGTGGCTGCCCTTGGCCCGGGCGCTGGGCATGGGATCGTCAAAATAGCGGGCCGGCAGGGTATCGTCCTTCCTGGAGATACCTTTTTCCTGGTAATTAATCAGCCTTTCCTGGTCTATGACACGGCGTCCAACTTTTTTCAACTCCTCCTTGCTGAATTCGAGGCCGGTAGCCAGCCTGGTCAGTTCCCTGAAATGGTCGTAATTCAGGTTGCGGGGGCTGTTGAAACCGTGACAGACAAATTTGCAGATGCCCATACAGTCGACGACGGCATAGATGGTTTCGCTGAAATGGACCACCGTGCTTTTCGTTTCGTAAGAAGTCGGGTTGGGATCCACCGGTTCGCCGTAAAGCTGGGTGGTAAATGAAACGGGCAGGTCCAGGATTTCCAGGGTAGGCCTGCTGCGGAGGTGGTCTGCGCCTCGGGAAGAAGTAGCAATTCCCAGGGCAAAACCTTTAAGGTAGCGCACATCGTGCGGGTCGGACTGGGGCAGGCCCTTGATGGCAATCAGGAAGTCGGCTGTTTCCGGCCCAAATTTTTGGACCAGCCTGCTTCCTTCGGCCAGGGTGTCACCCAGGCCTTTCCGGTAGGCTATATCGTAGATCAATTTTTTAGCCATGTCATAATCGCCAAAACGAAGGACGCGGCCGGCTGTTTCTTCATTAAGATATCCTTTTTCAAACAGCTCGATGGCCCAGGCGAGGTAGGTCCCGGTTGAAGAAACATCCAGGCCCAGGTCGTTGACGATGTTGTTCAAATCGATCATCCTGGCGGTATCGGCAACCCCGATATTGGCGCCCAGGAGAACCTCGGTGGTATATTCGGGCCCTTCCCCGCCTAAAGTATTGCGGTGCCGGCAGTGGACCACGCAGCCGTAACAGCCGATCATTTTTTCGACGTGCTTGTGGACTTCTTCGGCATTAAGGGTATCGAAAAAAACAGTTTGCTGGCTGTTATGAGTCCTGATGGCTCCAAGGTAGTTGCTGACGTCGTAGAGCAAAGGCGTGCCAACCCGACCCAAAACGTTTATTACCTTCGATTCCTTAAGATAGTCCCTGAGTTCGATGTATTTATTGATCATGCCCTGGGGATCGGCTACCGGTAACCCGCGGTTGCCCCTGGCCACTACAGCTTTCAGGTTTTTGGAACCCCAGACCGCCCCGGTGCCGCATCGTCCGGCGGCATTTTTTACGCCGTAACGGGTGCAGGCAAAGCGGACCAGGTTTTCCCCGGCGGGGCCGATGGACTGTACTTCAACGTCGGAACCCAGGTCGTAATGGAACCTGGCCTCGGTTTCGCTGCAGAGGAGGCCCCAGTAATCCGAGGCATCGCGGATTTCGATGTTGCCATCTTCCAGGTAAAGGTAGACCGGTTTATCTGCCTTGCCCAGGATAATCAAGCGGTCAAACCCGGCAAAGCGCATTTCCGGGCCCAGGAACCCCCCGATATTGGAATCGCCGATAATTCCCGATTCGGGTGATTTGCAGGTTACGCTGTGCCGCCCGGTATTGGGAGCCAGGGTACCGGTTAAAATCCCTGAGCCCAGGATCAAGACATTGTCCGGTGATAGGGGGTCGGCCTGCGGTTTCAAATACTTGTAAAGGTAGTACATGTTCAGGCCCCGGCCGCCGACAAAGTTCCGGATTATTTCTTCAGGCGTTTCTACAATATCAACTGTGCGGTCGGTAAGATTTACAACTGCATTGACACAAAGCGGTCTTGTTTCTTCCACTGTAATCCCCTCTCTAAAAGGCCGGATGGTTACCGCCAGGCCCTTTTATCCAGCTCTCTTTCAGTCCAGCTTTTCTCGTTGAAGCTTTTTTCGTAACGCCTGGTTGATGAATGAGTTTCCGGCCACTCGATAGCTGTGCCTTCCACGTCGGCCTCTCTTTTCTTACGCAGGTAGTCGTACAGCTGGTATTTTTCTTCAAGGACGGAATCCTTAATAATGCCGACCAGGTTTTGCTCTCTGATCAGATCGTTGATTGCGCCTGCATAGCTGATATCGCCGATCAGGATGGCTCCCTTGAGGCGGTTGTCTTTAAAAACCAGCTTTTGATAAATATTGTTTTTTTCGCTGATTCTTTCTTTAATTTCCGCCCCTTCTATTTCTTCAGATTCCGGATCGAAAAGGCCCATGGAGATGACGGGCATATTAAAAAAAGAAACGGCGTTCATGCCAACCGAACCAGGGTACCGTTTCATTTCACCGGCCATACAAAGGCCGGCATAGCGCCCTTGTTCGTAGGCGTTGGGCCAGTTGGCATTGACCATGCCGCTTTGTCTGGGGATGTCGTGTGTTTCGGCTACGTCACCGGCGGCAAAAATATTGGATAATGATGTCTGGAAGTAGGGGTTGACGACGATACCCATATTTACCTCAATGAGAGTGTTTTCAGCCAGGGTAGTGTTGGGAGCAACCCCGGTGGCAATGATGACCAGGTCGCAGTCTATTTTTTCTCCGCTTTTGAGGGTGATCCCGGTCACCCCTTCAGAGCTGTTTCCGGTTATTTCCTGGACTGCGCAGCTGGTTAAAACGTTGATGCCCCCTGCTTCAAGGCTCCTGCGGACCATTTCTGAACTTTTCTGATCGAGGACCCTGCTGGCGATCCGGGGCAGCAGTTCAATTAAGGTTACATTGGCCCCGGCTTCCTGGAGGCCGTAAGCGGCTCGCAGGCCGATCAGGCCCGCTCCGATTACTACAGCCCTGTTTCCCTTCCGGAGGCGGGCTATTATTTGCCTGGCATCTTCATAGGTCTGGAAGATGCCGCCTCCATCGTAATCTTCGCAGCCTGCAATGGGAGGGGCGTTAACCCTGGAGCCGGTAGTTAAAAGCAGGTGGTCATATTTAAGGCGCGATCCGTCTTCCAGGCAGATCTGCTCGGCCAGGGGGTCTACTTCCGTTACCGTTCTTTCTGGCATTAAATTTACCCGGTGTTTTTTATAGAAATCTTCCGGGCGGTAAGGCATGCGGTCTTCTTTTACGTCCCCGGCCAGGTAATGGGCGATTAACGGCCGGGAATAAACATGTTCTGGCTCATTGCTGACCACGGTCAGGTTGCTTTTTTGATCAACTTTCCGGATAGATTCAATTGCCCCAACCGCGGCGGCGCTGTTGCCAACAATTATATATTCCACGTCTATCTGCCTCCCGTAACTTTCTTCCCCCGGCTTAAACCTTGTTTGCGGTAAAAGCGGAAAGAAGAAGCCCCTCCCGGCCCTTACCTGCAGGCAGGGAGGGGAGTTCTTTTCTGCATTAACTTGCATGCTTGCTATTGTTTGCCGGACCGGGACAGGTTACAAATCTGTAAGTAAGGGTCCTTTTAGAAATCAGGCTGCAAAATCACCCTTTTTACCAGTTTTCCGGCATGTGATTCTTCAAATGATTTTTCGATTTGGCTCATGGGCCGTACCTCTACAAAAGGTTCAATCTTGATTTTGTCATCAAGGATCATTTGTAAAACTTCCTTGTAATAACGGGGCAGGCAGCCCCAGGTCCCGATAATTTCGGCGTCAAAAGCCATCAGCCTCGAGAGCATATATTCAACTTTATGCATTCCAAAACCTACCACCATCAGTTTTCCGGTAAAAGAAAGCAGTTCCAGCCCAATTTCCTGACCCATCTTGGAGCCGGAACACTCAAATATTTTCCATCCGTGCCCGGGAAGGCCGTTTTCCTTGCAGTAACCTTTATAGGCATTCTTGATATCTTTTACGCCCTGGTCAAGGGTGCTGATGGCATGGGTGGCCCCGTAGTCAAGGGAACGTTCCAGTTTTTCCTTGCTCCTGGCTACGGCAACCACTGTTTCAGCGCCCAGGGCGGCGGCGATCTGGGTCATATATACGCCGATGCCGCCGGTTGCTCCGATAATGACCACCCGGTCCCCCGGTTGGATGTCGGCCCGTTTGGCTGCCTGGTAGGGCGAGGTTATAGCATCTGCGACCACCGAAAGGTACTCCAGGGGCATTCCTTTACGGTCTTCTATAATGCACAGGTCTTCTGAGGGAACCGGGATATAGCTGGAAAACCCTCCATAAATCCCCATACTGTTGCCGGGCATTTTTTGCTTGAGGCAGCGATTGTTTCTGCCTGCAGCACAGATATCGCATTTATTGCAGGGCATGACCGCCGGAACAATTACTTCCTTTCCGATTAAATTTTCATCACCGGCGATAACCTTTCCGCTTATTTCATGGCCGAGGGTCAGCGGAGGATCATTAACCGTGGGGACGCCGTCGTAAAAATAACCGACATCAGTATGGCAAACTCCGCACCCGGCTACTTCAACCAGGGCTTCACCGGGTTGCAGTTCCGGCACATCGATACTGGTTTTTTCGAGCTTTCCGGGTTCTGTCATTTGCCATGTTTCAATTTTTGCCGGCATGCTCATGAGGTAAAACCTCCTTTAGCAATATTATTTTCCTTTCCAGGTCGGCTTGCGTTTATCCATGAATGCTTGCAGTCCTTCCACCGCATCTTCTGTCTTCATAACTTCATCGAGGTAAATCCGGTCTATGGCTTCGAGCCCCTCTTTAAAATCTTTGCCCAGTCCGGCCTGGGCGGCCTTTTTAGTCAGGGGCAGAATAGCAGGGCTCAACCTGGTAAAGCGCTTCAGGAAATCCCTGGCTTCGGCCTGGAAACTTTCTGCGGGGACAACCTTGTTAACTAGGCCAATTTGCTCTCCTCTTGCCGCTTCGAAGGTATCGCCGCTTAACAGTATCTCCATGGCCAGGGGCCATGAAACCAGCCGGGGCAAAACGTAGCAGGCAATGGGAGGGAAGACTCCCACCTGTATTTCCGGCTGCCCCAGCTTGGCTTTTTCTGAAGCCACAACCAGGTCGCAAAACAGGACAATTTCGTAACCGCCGCCAAGGGCTGCCCCGTTAACCAGGGCGGCTATCGGTTTATTGATTTCAGACATGGCATGGAAAAGGCGGTCGAAAACATCAATCATGGATTCAACTTTATCGGGGGTGTGGTCGGCTATGTCTACGCCGGCAGAAAAAGCTTTTCCTTCACCGGTGATTGCCACCACCGGTTCCGGCTGCGCGCTGGCCCATTCCAGGGCCTGGATTAATTCCTCCATCATCTCGATGTTCAAGACATTGAGCGGGGGATGGTTCAGGGTTATAGTGGCCACCCCGTCATCGCTTCCGGTATACAAATAGTTATAAGCCAAACAAACTCACCTCTTTCTAACTGCTGCCATTTTAGCAGGGAGGAGCGGTGTTCCCGGTCGCATCATAACCAGTTAGCTGAATTATGAGGCCGGTCCGGGAACACCTTCTAACTTTCAGTTTTAAGTAATAAATCGGGGCAGGTTTCTATTCCTGCTTCTCTCCCATTACCGCATCGATCAGCTCCTGGTCGAAGGGATGGGCTTCTGCGAGCAGTTGACGGTACTTGATAAAATCGATGGTATCCTGGCCGGTCAGCTTCTTGGTGTTGAAGGCATTGAAGCCCAGGTAAGCTTCTGTTTGCATGTTGGCGGACAGCCAGTGGCGGCTGGGTAATTTAGCCTGGTCCCAGAAGAATTTTTTCTTCTGGCGGATGCCATCGATAGACATCATCAGGCAGTTCGGGAAGAGGTTGCTGAGCGTCCAGACCACTTTATTAACTTCCTTATCCAGCAGGGAAAAGTCTGTTTCACCGGATTTTAACATTTCTTTGCCCTTATCTTTTTGCTCGCGTCCGGCAATTTCTCCGTATACAATTTCCCCGTTATCAATATACTTATCGGTGATTACCAGGGGATTGCGGACAAATTCCCCGTTTACTTTGAGCACCGGGGCCACCTTGGAGATCAGGCCCAGCCGGAGCATTTTGTAAGAACTCCACAGTTCGCAGGAAATACAGCTCCACATAGCCTGCTCCATGGTCAGGTACTCAGGCAAAAAGTCGGTGGATCCTCCCACCGGGGCGGAACCGTGCCTGGGTCCGGCCTGGCCGAACATGGCCAGATCGGAAGAAATGGTGATATCGCAGGCCATTCCTATCTCCTGCCCCCCGGCGACCCGCATACCGTTGACACGGCAGATGACCGGTTTTTTGCACATCAAGATGGAATCGACCATGCCGTTAAAAAGGTCCATGTAGGCGCCGTATTCGCTGGGATTACCGCTGTAGTACTCGGCATACTCCTTGGTGTTGCCGCCGGTGCAAAAAGCCCTGTCTTCGGCGGCGGTGAAAATTACAGCTACCACCGAACGGTCCATGGAAGCTTTGTGCATCCCGGCTATAACCCCTTTGACCATTTCAGTGGTATAGGAATTGTACTGCCTGGGGTTATTCAATGTTACCCAGGCCGTGAACAGACCTTCTACTTCCTTGCCTTCTGAATCCAAAACCGGTTTCTTTTCGTACATTACGCAGGGAGGTTCCGTGCCAAAATAATCGTCACCGTAAATCTGGTGATCAACTATTCCTCCCTGACGGGGCCACTTGTTAAGGTCCATGCTAATCCTCCTTCTAAGGTATTATTTCCAAACTTTAGTTCTATCATGTTTTCGGTTCCGGTGCCGCTGGCGATCCTTAGGCTTCTTCACCCCCCTTGATACCGGAATACTGCTTTATTAATAAATACTAATTGCGGCTGATCAGGATACAGGTTCAAACTGGTAACTGATCTGTCCGTCTGGAAATGTTACCGGCTCCACCTTGACCGCCATCCCCCCGGAGAGATCTTTTTCGGTAAAACCTTTTTTAAACCGGCCGAACACTTTCGTGTCGTTGAATTGAGCGACGGCCAGGATATAGGGGACGTCTTCTTCAAAACCGGTCGGGGCAAAATAAGACCTGGTGAAGCTGATCAGCTCACCCCTGGGGTTGAGCTTCACCCATTCCATATCACTGCCCAGGCAGGAATAACAGTCAGCCCGCGGTGGGAAAAAAGTGATGTTGCAGGGGCTGCCCCTGGTGGCATAAAGGTCTCCCTGCTCCAGGTAATCCACGAAAGCATTGGTTTTTGCCTGGGACGTGAAGCTCAAACGGCCAAAACGTTCAAAACCCATTTTGTTTACCTCCTTCGGCAATATACTGCCCTGTATCCTGCGCCTTTTTTATTTGCTTTGCCCTGGGACCTTAAATAGGGTGGTTTTTATCGCCTGCTTATATTGGACCGGGTGCGGCAGCTATAACTGTTGATGCTCTAATTACTTTAAATAGTCCTAAAACGGTGTCGTTTCTTTTTTACCTTTCCTTTAAGCTTACTGAAATGGGACTGTTAAAAAAATCCCTTAAAAGCATGGAATCAAGGTTAAAATAGGATGAAATCAGGGCTAACCCTTTCGGTTGAACACCCATGTTTAGGTGCGATGATCAATGACTCGAACCGCTTTGCCTTCAAAGCGGGGCAGGCTGCCTATGGGCTTTATTTCCACTTCGCACTTTTTCGCCAGCTGCTGGTGGAGCTCTTTTTCAAGGGCTTCGATGAAGTGCTCGTCAACATCGGTCCAGGTGGTAGGTTCAATTTCAATTTTCATGGTATGGAGGCCTTTTCTCTCGCCCACTATGATCTGCCAGTTTTCACTGAGTTCATGATGATTGAGCAGTATATATTCTACCTGGCAGGGGAAAATATTGGTGCCGCCCACCAGGATCATATCGTCCAGGCGGCCCAGGAAAGTTGTGATGCGGGGATGGGTTCGTCCGCACTCGCACTTGTCAAAGCTGGCAACAACATGGTCTCCGGTCCGGTAACGCAAAAGCGGCATCACTTCAAAGCTGAGATTGCTCACCACCAGTTCACCCGGCTGGTCTTTGCCGGCCGGCTTCATAGTTTCCGGATCGAGAACTTCAACCAGGTAGTGGTCGGCCCAGAGATGAATCCCGTTTTCATACTCGCAGTCCATGGATATGGGGCCGCCCATTTCAGTGAGTCCGTAACAGCGTCTCATGCCGCCGCCATGAGCTTTGTAGCCAAGACGATCGTTTATCCTTTCTCTTAATTCATCCGAGCAGGGCTCTCCACCGTGAAAGCCCAGGCGCAGCTTAAGATCTTTGACCGGGTCAATGCCTTTTTCGGCGGCAAATTCGGCCATATAAACGGCATATGAAGGGGTGCCGGTAAAGACGGTGGTTCCCCATTCTTTCATCAGGCGCAGCTGTCTTTCCGTACCGCCCGCCCCGGTGGGAATAATTTTTGCACCCACGGCTTCCATGCCATAATGAAAACCGAAACCGCCGGTAAAAAGACCGTAACCATGCGATTGCTGAATGATATCGCTTTTCTTCAGGCCTCCGGCGGTAAAATTGCGGGCCATGCAGGCCGTCCAGACGTCGAGGTCGTTTTTGCTGTACATCATGGGAGTCGGCACTCCCGTAGTGCCGGAGGTCATATGGACCCGGACCACGTCTTCCCAATCACCCGAGACCAGTCCGCGGGGGTAATTGTCCCTCAGGTCGGACTTTGACATGAAAGGAACCGTCTCTATGTCTTCCCAGTTTTTAATATCCCCGGGTTCCAAACCTTTTTCTGCGAAGCGATTTTTGATGAAAGGGCTGTTGCAAACCCGGTGGGCTTGCGTTTTAAACTTTTCAAACTGGATTTCCCGCAGTTGATCCTGGGACATGGTTTCCCATTTTTCTTCAAAAAAAGGCATTATCACATCTCCTCCTAAAAGCTAATTAAGATACAGGTTGAAAATAGATTAAACCTTTGCTGCTTGTCTCTTATAACCCCCTTAATCATTTTTAGAAAATATAGTATGAAGGGAAGATTAGTAATACTTCTTATAAAATAAATATTATTAAATTTGGGCTTCTTTTTCTATCACCTAAAAGAGGTATTTTTTCCTTCATAGTGTGATAAATGGGCTACCACCGCATTTCGAAGGTTCGGGGGAAGGGAAATGTTTAATAATGAAGAATAGTTAATCTTAATATATGATAGAGATATTTCACACATTTAAGTGGGTTCGTCAATCTAAAATAACTAGTAGAGGTGGGGTATGATGACCATTAGCAAGTGGATGCATGTTGGAACCTTCCTAAAAAACAATGCTTTCAATTATCCCGATCACCTGGGCTGCCAGGACAAAAACAAAAGTTTTACCTTCAAAGAGTGGAATGACAGGGCCTGCCGCATAGCCAACGGGTTGAAGGAAAAAGGGGTGGGCTACGGGGACCGGGTGGCTATCCTGGCTTATAACCGGGTTGAATGGATGGAAATGTATGCCGCCTGCGCCAAAGGTGGACAGATAGCGGTGCCGATCATGTTTCGCCTTACGCCGCGGGAATATGAATACATTGTAAATCATGCCGAATGCAAGGCTTTTATTGTCGAGGCTCCTTTTGTGGAAGGCGTCCAGAGCATCAGCAGCAAATTATCCACTGTCCCCGATGACAACTATATCTGTATCGGCGACGGGGAGGCGCCGGAAGGTTTTGTTAATTACGAACAGTTTATAAATGACAGCCCACCGGGCGAACCCGATGTTATGGTCGATGCAACGGATGTCTGGACGATCATGTATACTTCCGGAACAACCGGCAAGCCCAAAGGCGCTGTCAGAACCCATGAGAGTTACATAGCCCAGTACATGCTCAGCAATGTCAACATGGGCGTCCGTTCGGAAGATAAAATAATGCTGGTTATGCCTATGTGCCACGTCAATTCTATTTACTATTCCTTTGCCTATACCCTGCTGGCCGCTCCGGCCATGGTTTATAATGTAACTACCTTCGATCCTGAAGATTTCTTGAAAACGGTGGCCGAGTACAAAATTACTTATACCTCGCTGGTGCCCACTCATTATATAACTATTCTCAGCCTTCCCGAAGAGGTCAAGCAGAAGTACGATGTCAGCAGCATCAGGCAGCTGTTGATCTCCTCCGCACCGGCCCGGAAAGATCTAAAACTGGCGATCATGGATTATTTCAAGTCGGCAGAGCTGTGGGAGGCCTACGGTTCAACTGAAGCCGGCCTGGTTACCTATTTGCGTCCGGAAGAGCAGTTTACCAAGCTTGGATCTATCGGCAGGGAGATTTTTGGCTCAGACCGGATCAAATTGCTTGATATAACCAGGGAAGAAGTCCCGGACGGCGAAGTTGGTGAACTTTTCAGCCGTTCACCGATTGTTTTCAAGGAATACTGGAAAGACGAAGAAAAAACCGAAACAGCTTTTCACGGTGAGTGGTGTTCAGCCGGCGACATGGCCCGCCGTGATGAAGAAGGCTATTACTACCTGGTTGATCGGAAACAGAACATGATTATCACCGGTGGAGAAAATGTCTATCCTTCCGAGGTTGAAAATGTGGTCGGAGGCCATCCGGCGGTAAAAAACATTGCCGTGATCGGGATTCCCGATGATAAGTGGGGAGAGGCGGTTAAAGCTGTTATCGTTCCCAATCAAGGTTATGAACCCGGAGAAGACCTGGCTAAAGAGATTATTGATTACTGCCGGGATAAGATAGCCGGTTATAAACGACCCAAATCAATTGATTTTATCCAGGAGAAGGAAATGCCTGTAAC
>PWFM01000001.1 GCA_003553895.1 Syntrophomonadaceae bacterium
CTGCGGATTGTTGACTTTTCCGCTAAAATAACTTACCATATTTTTAACAGGCTATTAATAAACGGGAGCTTGGATAAACCAGGCTGAGATACTCCCTTGTGAGCAACTGTGGGGGTGACCGGGAAACCTGATCCGGATAATGCCGGCGTAGGGAGCAGGCGGCAGAAACCATCCGGCAGGGTGGTTTTTAGTTTCCCGTCAGACCTGATTATCACCGGGAGAGTCCCCCTTGTTAACTGCCGCCACGTTGAATAAAAAGGAGGATAATATTTTACCATGATAACTTCCGAAAGCATCTGGCAGGATATTTCAGAGATCAGAGAAAAAGTGCCCCTGGTGCACAGCATCACCAACTACGTAGCTATGAACAATACCGCCAACGCCCTGCTATCCCTGGGCGCTTCACCGGTAATGGCCCACGCTGAAAATGAAGTGGAAGACATGCTTGATATTGCCGGAGCCCTGGTCATCAATATCGGCACTCTAAGTGATCCCTGGATCAGGGCCATGAAACTGGCCATAGAAAAAGCAAAGAGCAAGAATGTACCGATTATATTTGATCCGGTAGGCGCCGGTGCTACAGGACTGCGCAACAACGCCATTCATGTCCTGTTCCCCTCGGGACCGCCGACAATTATCCGGGGCAACGCTTCCGAGATCAATGCCGCCGCCGCTTCGGCCGCTACCACCCGGGGAGTAGACAGCACCGAATCATCTGAATCGGCCCTGGATTCCGCCAGGCGCCTGGTCGAAACCTACGGCTCTACTATCTGCATCAGCGGCGCCGTCGATTACATCCTGGACAGTGAAAAAACCGTCAAGGTCTATAACGGGCATCAACTGATGCCGAAGGTAACTGCCCTGGGCTGCACCGCCACCGTCCTTTGTGCCGCCTTCGCCGCCGTCAACGAATCGCCGCTTGAAGCCGCAGCCGGCGCCATGGCCACCATGGGCGTAGCCGGTGAACTGGCGGCTGAATCTGATTACTGCCGGGGTCCGGGAAGTTTTCAGATCGCTTTCCTGGACAGCCTCTACAACCTGAAGTTTGAAGACTTGCGAGGAAAGCTGAGGTTAGAATAAATGAAACCAGGCGGCCTCTACCTTGTAACTGACCGGGATCTGTGCCTGGGCAGGTCCCTGGAAGAAGTGGTCCAAAAATGCATCCGTGGTGGCGTATCCATGGTCCAGCTCCGGGAAAAGGATCTGCCCACCCGCGAATTTATCGAGGAAGCTCTCCGAATCAAAGCGATCCTGGACCGAACAGGCGTGCCGCTGATCATAAACGACCGTATCGATGTAGCAATGGCGGCAGAAGCAGACGGCGTCCATGTGGGACAGGATGACATGCCTTATGAGATGGCCCGTAAACTGCTGGGGCCCGAGGCAATTATCGGGCTTTCTGTCGAAACCGAGGAGCAGGTCCATGCTGCAGAAAAATACGATGCCGATTACCTGGGAGTAAGCCCTATTTTTGAGACCCCGACCAAGACTGATACAAAAGGCAGCTGGGGCCTATCCGGCCTTAGCTGGGTCCGCAGGAATTCACATCACAACCTGGTAGCTATCGGAGGGCTGAACGAAACCAATATTGCCGGTGCGGTCAGGGCCGGCGCCGATGGCATCGCCGTTGTTTCTGCCCTGTGTTCAGCACCGGATCCGGAAGAAAAAGCCAGGACATTGAGCGCCATAATTGAGGAAAACGCCATCCGAGATCCGGATAATTAAACCACCAACCAAACTGTTTTAAGCGAGGTGCCGGCATGAAACCAAACAGCACCGGTTTTGCCTATAAAAACCTCCAGCGCAGAAACCTGGTTATATTTGACTATTCCGGAACCTTGAGCCTCGGAGCCGTTCTTTTCGGCAAAGATAAAACCATCAGCCAGGCTTTGAAAAACAGCGGGTTAGCCGCGCTGGGCGTGCAAAAGCCAGAAGTTTTCTGGACGGAACTTGTAGAACCCACCTGGGAAGAAGGGAGCACCACCAAAAAGGGATACACGACAGTTTTAACCGATCGGGCAGCTAAGCTCCTTGATTCGGGCGAAAGCAAACCCGACCGGACCCGAATCCGTGAAGCGGTTTCTCATTTTGTCGATGCTTATCTCTCCTATTCCCTGATTGATCCGCGATGGGAACCGGCTTTGCAATTTCTAAATTCACGCAGCGATACGGATATAGTTATCGCCACCGACCACTATGCCGAGACAACTGAACACATTATCAACGAACTATACAAAATCGGTATAAAAGCGGCTCCCCTCGACCGGGCTTTGAGGCAGGAAAAGTTCTTTATCGCCAACTCGGCCGACCTGGCCTGCCATAAATCAAACCCAAAATTCTGGTATACACTCAAAGATTTCCTCGGCCCGGGCCATTATAACCAAATCCTGCTCTTAGATGACTTCGGCTTCAACGAACAAGAAGATTTTTATGGCGGTAAAACAAAGGCCTTGAAGCGCCGCGAAATGGTCACCGCCACTATAAAAGAAATATTTGCAGCCGAACTGAAAACCTTTTCCTTTTTCCTCGAGCACTCTCACCAGGACGGTGAGGGACTGAGCCGGGCTTACCTGGAATTAATTGAAAACGCCCGGTCATTCCTGGAAACTCATATCTGTTAAATAATCCAC
>PWFM01000148.1 GCA_003553895.1 Syntrophomonadaceae bacterium
AATTTAATAACTGAAGCGGTAACTGATCCCGCTTTGCAGGATTTGCCACCCCAAACCGCGAAGCGTATGACTGAAGACTGTATTAACAAACTTTATAAAATTTGGGCCAAACGTAAACAGGGGGAATTGCAAAAAAAATTGAAAGAACTGGAGCAACAGGGCTCTAAAGAGCAGATAGAAGAATTGTTGCGAGAACATCAGGATTTGTTGAAAAGAAAAGAAAACAACCCTTGCCAACTGGAAAAAGGAGGGGATTTCAATGGCTAAAGATATAGAAAAAACAATATCCCTGGAAGATGCCCAGCAGGAATTGATCGAGCGCGGCAAAAATAAAGGTTCAATTAATTACAAAGAGATCATTGAAACCCTTCAGCCCTATGACCTTTCCGTAGATGCGCTTGATAATTTTTATGACAAACTGGCCCAGCATGGGATAGAAATAACAGATGACTCCACAGCGGTTGTCCAGGAGGAAGCCCAGTCAACTGACACCGCGGAAGAGGTAAAAGAGGAGGAAAGCGATCTTCTTAAGGTGCCGGAAGGGGTTACGGTAAACGACCCTGTCCGGATGTACCTCAAAGAGATTGGCAAGATCTCCCTTTTAACTTCGGAAGAAGAAGTTGAGCTGGCTAAAGCAATAGAGCAGGGAGACGAAGAGGCAAAACGCCGCCTGGCAGAAGCCAACCTTCGTCTTGTGGTCAGTATTGCCAAAAAATATGTGGGACGGGGGATGCTATTCCTCGATTTGATCCAGGAAGGAAACCTTGGCCTGATCAAGGCGGTAGAAAAATTCGACTACCGCAAAGGATACAAGTTTAGCACTTATGCCACCTGGTGGATCAGGCAGGCTATTACCAGAGCCATAGCCGACCAGGCCAGGACTATCCGCATCCCGGTTCACATGGTCGAAACAATTAATAAATTGATCCGTATTTCCAGGCAGCTTGTCCAGGACCTGGGCAGAGAGCCTTTACCGGAAGAGATTGCCGAGGAAATGAATATTAGCGAAGACCGGGTTAGGGAAATACTGAAGATCGCCCAGGAGCCGGTTTCTTTGGAAACGCCCATCGGTGAAGAAGACGACAGCCACCTTGGCGATTTTATTGAAGACCATGAAGCCCAGGCCCCCGCTGATGCTGCCGCTTTTGAACTGCTTAAAGAACAGCTTGAGGATGTCCTGGATACACTTTCGGCGCGGGAAGAAAAAGTGCTGCGCCTGCGTTTTGGTCTGGACGACGGACGCTCAAGAACCCTTGAAGAGGTGGGGCAACATTTCGGAGTCACCAGAGAGCGTATCCGCCAGATAGAGGCCAAGGCCCTGCGCAAGCTTCGCCATCCCATGCGCAGCAAGCGCTTGCGGGACTACCTGGAGTAAATCTTTACTTAAATCTTGACTAAATCCTTACTCTGAAAGAATTTAAGGCAAACCCCTTGACGGGTTTGCCTCCATTCAGTATAATACTAATGCCGATAAGGTTCCTCAGTAGCTCAACGGCAGAGCGACCGGCTGTTAACCGGTAGGTTGCAGGTTCGAATCCTGCCTGGGGAGCCAATTTTTATGTCCTTTTTTATTAACTGCTTTGTTTCTCTTTCCGCCACTCACAGCGGCTTCGCTTGGAACAAAAATCGCAGGGAGCCACGCTGCTGTCCAGCTCCTTGCCCCGGGGAATGACAAATGAAACTGATTTTCTGGGGATCATAAGGCAGCTTTCTGTCAGGCGGACTCCTATTTTTTCAGCCGGCAGTATGGAAAAGACCAGGCGCTGTTGTTCAATAGGCCATCCTTCCTGGCCGGGCTGGGCGCGCATGCCCAAAGCCAGGTCCATCTCGCACGCTTTTTCACTGATAATATCTTCAACCGTTTGCGATACCCGGCGAAGAGCCGATGTGCCCGCGCCGTCAAGGGCAACGCCCATGATCGGGTTTTCCGACATCAATTCCTGGACCCTTCGTTCAAGGTCTCCGCCAATAGTACATACGGCAATGTTGAGATGCTCTGCCCCGGCCATAGCCCTGCCAACGAGGGGGCCCTCAAAACTTCCATTTTCAAACGTAATTGTTTGATGCTCAAAATTGTTTACTTGAACTACAGTATACATTGCTGCGGGTTTGATCAGCGAGTGGGTTTCCTCGATTACTTCATCGGCATTTTCGAAAAGCCTGGGTGATGCCCGCTGTGGATCTATGCCCTGCCCTTTTAAAACTTCCTCTTTGCTGAGGGCAAAATCAAATTCTGTGACCAGTTCGTACATGCTGTTAGCCTCCTGTTTTATAAACAATCTGGTTACCATTTTAACTTGCTTATAAGTTCTTGACAACAATCTAAATGGTGTGTTAAACTCATATAGCCGTAAGAGGTTAAGGGAAATCGCAAGACGATGCGGGCCCATAGCTCAGCTGGAAGAGCTACCGGCTCATAACCGGTTGGTCCCAGGTTCGAGTCCTGGTGGGCCCACCAAAAACTTGGCCCCTTCGTCTAATCGGTTAGGACACCAGCCTTTCAAGCTGGCAACAGGGGTTCGAATCCCCTAGGGGTCACCATTCAGGTGGGCGAATAGCTCAGCGGGAGAGCACCTGCCTTACAAGCAGGGGGTCGTAGGTTCAAAACCTACTTCGCCCACCA
>PWFM01000020.1 GCA_003553895.1 Syntrophomonadaceae bacterium
CTGGAGTAAAAACCGACCTGGGTCCTGCTGAGCATAAATTCGTCCTGGACCAGGGGCAGCAGCGCTTTAAAACCCTGGATGTTGGCAAAGACGGCAATGTAAGCCGTTGAAATAATCAACAAAAGGACCCAGGTTCTTGGAGTTTTGGCTGTTTGCTCATTTGTATTCATAGACTATTTGCACCGTTGCCTGTTTCTTTTAGGCAGTTTGAAGAGACTGCCTGATGTTATCCACTGTAACAAGGTTAACACAGTTGAGCGCCAAATGCACCATATCCCAAGTTTTATAATTACGGTGTGCCACCATTAAGGCTGGTGAAAAGCGGGCAGGAAAAACACAATTGGATGCCGGGTTAAAGGTTTTTTCTATTAATTGCCGAATCTTTAACCTTAAAAGGCCGTTCTTGATGGGCAGGCAGTACTGGTCGAAACCCTGAAGAGAATAGGCGGCAATTATGATAGATGTGGTATACTGTATCTAATTACAGAAAAGAAGGGTTTAGGAGGAAAATATTATGCTTTTGTTCAACCCGGAACAATTTAAAGGGGCTCATCTTGATCCCCGCTCGGCAGAAATCATCAGGAAAACTATCGATTTTTTTGAAAGCAAGGGCAAAAAGAAACTTAAAGAAGACGACCGTAATCGGGTCTGGTATTCCGATCTCCTGGATTTTATTAAAGAAAACCAGGTTTTCTATGAACTACTCACCCCACCGGAGGAAGGCGAAGAAGGTTGCCGTTGGGATACCTGGCGCAACTGCGCTTTTAATGAGGTTATATCTTTTTACGGGCTCCATTACTGGTATACATGGCAGGTCAGCATCCTCGGCCTGGGACCGATTTGGATGAGTCCCAACGATAAGGCCAGGAAGCGGGCTTCTTCTTTGCTTAAAGACGGCCATGTTTTTGCTTTCGGTTTATCTGAAAGGAATCACGGAGCTGATATTTATTCAACAGAGATGACTCTTGAGCCTCAGGGAGACGGGACTTACCTGGCTAACGGGGAAAAGTATTATATCGGTAACGGTAACGTGGCCGAGATGGTGTCCACATTTGGCAAGATGACCGATACCAAAGATTATGTTTTCTTTGCAGCCAATTACCAGGACCAGCATTATGAGCTGAAGGACAACGTGATCAATTCTCAGTCTTACGTGGCTGATTTTGCCCTGCGCGATTACCCGGTGAATGAAGATGACATCCTGTCTAAAGGATCGGAAGCCTGGGATACGGCGCTTAATACTGTGAACGTGGGCAAGTATAACCTGGGCTGGGCTTCGATCGGGATTTGCACTCACGCTTTTTATGAGGCCCTGAACCATGCAGCAAGCAGGGTCCTCTACGGGATAAAAGTGACCGACTTTCCCCACGTTAACCAGATGATGACCGACGCTTACTGCCGCCTGGTGGCGATGAAGCTGTTTGCCCTGCGGGCCTCGGACTATCAGCGGACGGCTTCGCCCGAAGACAGGCGCTACCTGCTCTACAACCCGACAGTAAAAATGAAAGTTACCACCCAGGGTGAACAGGTTATCGATCTGTTATGGGATGTTATTGCCGCCAAGGGCTTTGAAAAAGACACTTATTTTGAGATGGCCACCCGCGATATCAGGGCCCTGCCTAAACTGGAAGGCACCGTCCATGTCAACCTGGCCTTGATCAGCAAGTTCATCTTCAATTATTTCTTTAATCCGCAGCAATACCCGGAAGTGCCCCTGCAGGATCAGCCCGGCCATGATTATTTTCTCTTTAACCAGGGACCGGCCAAGGGGCTGGGCAAAGTTATCTTCCATGATTACAACTCTGTTTACGAAAAGTGGGACCAGCCTAATGTTAAAGTCTTCAGGGAACAGGTAGCCCTCTTCAAGGAATTCCTTATGGCAGCCCCCCCTGATAGTGAACAGCAGAAAGACACCGATTTTCTAATGCAGCTGGGGGAACTATTCACGCTGGTAGTTTACGGTCAGCTGGTCCTGGAAAATGCTGAAATCTTTAAAGTGGAAGAAAAGCTGGTCGACCAGATCTTTGACTTCATGGTCAGGGATTTTACCGGTTTTGCCATAAAACTTTACAGTAAGGCCAGCGCTACCCCTGAGCAAATGGATTTCTTCCACCGGATGCTTAAAAAACCGGTAGTCGATAATGAACGGTACCGCTATATCTGGGAAAATCATGTTCTGGCCCTGAAAGGCAGTTATGAAATGAACCCTTAAGATATGAAATAAGCTTGTAAAAAGGGATTCTAAAAAGTGAAGAGTAAGGTGGTGTTATGAAGTGAGGGGGTTCTTTCGAAATGAAATTGCCCGGATGTTTGTAGCTATCCTGGTATTTGTTTTTGCGGCTTTAATCCTGTGCAACCCCTGTGTCCGGGCGCTTAATTATGGCGATGTTAACCACGATGGGGTAGTTGATGTCCGCGATGTGGTCCTGGTAATGAGGCATATCCTGGATCTGGAAACTCTGGAAGAAGCTGAACAAGAGCTGGCCGACGTCAATTCCGACGGGGCGATTGATGTCCGAGACGCTACCCTGATGATGCGAAAAGCGCTGGGGATGATTGATCATTTTCCCGATCTTGACCAGGAAGGAACGGCCCTGATTGAAAAGTTCATGGTTGA
>PWFM01000035.1 GCA_003553895.1 Syntrophomonadaceae bacterium
CACCTCATTTAAAGCTAAGGTTAAGTAAAGCAAATTTCCAATGAACCCTTTTTTGCCTGATAAACACCCGCTATATCTGAGAGAAATGGAATAATTAGAACCGTCCCCGATATTTTGGGTGTTTATTTGATCAGGTTCAGCTGCTCCTGGAAGTAGCCCTGGTGGGCGACCAGGTGGACCCTTTGCAGGGCCATGAGCAGGGAGACCAGCGATTCGCCGCCCTGGTTCTGGTTAATTCCTCCGGGCTGGATCCCGTCGTAGCAGCCTCCGCTGGAAAAATCATACAGGGGCTGGTGGGCGTCGTTGCTGCCGAAAAACCAGTTGAAGGCCCATTCCATCGCTTTTAGCCAGTGGTCCTTGCCGGTCAGGACGAAGGCCTGGTAGCAGGCGTCGGTAATAGCGGTGGCATCGACGGGCTGCTGGTCAAAACGGGCTTTTTCCCCGCCCCGTTCGTACCAGCCGTCGTTACCGACCAGGGAAAGATGGCCGCCTTCGGGGTTGGTCTGAACATCAAGCAGCCACTGCAGGCTTTTTAAGCCGGTCTCAAACATCTCGGTATGGTCGAGGGAGCTGCCGGTAACAATCAAAGCCTGGGCTAGGCGGGCATTGTCGTAGGCCAGGATATCTTCGCACCAGTACCAGTCATCCGTGGCCCTGTCCATGAACAGCTTTAACAGTTTTTCGCCCAGCTCACTCATGATCTTGCGCACCCGGGTATCGCCCCCGAAGCGGCGCAGGTAATAATTGGCCCCGAGGGCGGAAAAAGCCCAGGCCCGCGGCGAGGTGAAAGAGAGCGGGGCATTGATCAACTCTTTGAAGAGCCGGTTGGTCATGCCGAGCATGGCTTCTCCCGGCGGGTGGGCGATGGTATAGCCCAGGGCCCACAGGGTGCGGCCGTGGCTGTCTTCAGAACCGGTATCTTCCAGCCAGGTGCGCTCAAAACTCATGAAGTTGCGCACGCGGCCCTTTTTCTCGTTGAGGGCATGGTAGAGAAAACTCAGGTAGGTGTCCAGCAGGGGCCGGGTGGCCTCATCTTTAAACAGGCGCCAGTGCATAACGGCGGCTATCAGGCCCCGGGCGTTGTCGTCGATACAATAGCCGTGGTTGCGGTCGGGCACGGAAAATACGGCGTGCTGGTAGAGTCCTGTGTGGTCGGTCATGGCCCGCAGGTGCTTCAGGTTAACCTCGGGCAAAACAGCCCTTTCGGTAACCTCGGCCCCCCTTTCGTTTTGAACAAGCATATCTCCGAAGTTGAGGCGGGCTTCTTCGAAGGCGGTGGCATAATTACGGGCCACTTCTTTCCAGATCATCTGGCGGCCGTACTGGTAGGAGTTCTTGCGCATCCGGTTGCGCAGCTCTTCATCGCTCAATATTTTGTTTATTTGATCGGCCATAGCCTGGCTGTCCTTGAAAGGCACCAGCGATCCTCTGCCTTCGGCCAGCAGTTCTTCGGCGTAGATGTAGGGGGTGGAAACGACGGCCTTGCCGCAGGCTAAAGCGTAGGCCAGGGTGCCGGAGGTGATCTGCTCCCGGCTTAAGTACGGGGTGATATAGATATCGGTGGCCACCAGGAACTGGACCAGGCGTTCCAGTGAAACATACTGGTTATAGAAGGTAACATTTTTCTCCAGGCCCCGGTCCCGGACCATCTTTTCCAGCTTGTGGCGGTATTCTTCGCCGTAAAGGCGCTTGACTTCGGGGTGGGTGGCCCCGAGAACAATGTAGAGGGCTTCGGGATGGGCCCGGGCGACCTGCTCCATCGCTTCGATGGCGTATTCGAGGCCCTTGCTTGGGCTGAGCAAGCCAAAGGTTAACAGCACCTTGCGGCCCTCGGCCTGGAACTGGTCCTTGTAATAGGAGGAGTCCAGGAAGGGCACGTCGGGAGCGCCGTGCGGGATCAACTTTATTTTTTCCGGCGGCACTTGATAGACCCGGGTCAGGATGTCGGTGGCTGCATGGGCCATGACCACGATCGTCGCGGACTGCTCGCAGATCCGCATCAGGGTCTGTTTCTGGCTGGGAGAAGGTTCCTCAAGGACCGTGTGCAGGGTGGTGATAGCCGGCTTTTTGAGGCCGTTTAACAGGTAGCTGATATAGTTGCCGTCTTCGCCGCCGAAAATGCCGTATTCGTGCTGGATAGACACGGCATCGACCGGCGAGAGGTTGATAAAGTCCGCCGCCCGCTGGTAATCGTGGTGGTGCTGGTCGCGGATGTGGAAGGAAACCTCCCGGCCGTAATTGTAGTTTTCGGCGCCCCGGTTGAGGGCGATCACCTCGAAATTATGCTGGTCCGGCCCGTTGCCGTCAGCGCCTCCGTACAACTGCTTCATGCTGTTCAGCAGGTCGGAGCAAAAAGTAGCGATGCCGCACTGGCGCGGCGGGTAGGTAGAGACAAAAGCGGCCTTGACCGGTCGCAGGATTTTACCGTGATACATCATTCTCACCTCGCAAAAAGATAGAAAAGTAGAGGCCGGCACTTGGCCTGGAGATCTTTTGAGCTACCGGCATAAGAAACTTGCGGGCCCTGTTTCAGGCCCGAGCCCTTTTATTTTATAATCTGTTCATAAACCCCGATATAGCGATCGACCATCAGGTC
>PWFM01000102.1 GCA_003553895.1 Syntrophomonadaceae bacterium
AAAAACTGAACATCCCGGCTTTAAATATTGGCACTTACGGGAAAGACGCCCATAAGTGGACAGAAAGAGTGCATAAGCATTATACGTTTTCAGTTTTGCCGGAATTAACCATTCAGGTTACAGACAGGTTTCTGTCTTAAAGAATCGTCAAAATTACAACAATGGCTTGATTAATTATTAACAAGGGAGGTGTATAAGCTCAATTATAATAACCGGTTTGTTAGATTTTTAGCAGAGTGGGCAAGTTCGAAGAGTAAGGGGCAAGTAAAAATAAATACTGGAGGGAATGAATTATGTTCATGCTTAAGGGCAGTAAACTGCCACTGTTACTACTGGCCATTATCCTGGTCTTTGGATTAATGGTTGTTGCAGGTTGCGAAGATCCGGAAACGGTTGAAGAGGTGGATGAGCCAGAAGAGGTCGTTGATGAAGAGGAGGAAGAAGAGGAAGAGGCCGCGCCGGTTGACAAAAAGGATGTTTCCTGGTCGATTACAAGTTCCGCTTCAGGCTGGTATGCCTGGAAAGCGACCTATGCTTCACTGGTCAATGAAAATTCCGATCTGATCAACGTAACAGCTGTTGAGGCGGGCGGAGCCCAGGAAGCGTTTGAAATGCTTCTTGAGGACATGATCCTTATTGGCAACAGCAACAGCCTGGAAAGGAACAAGGCTGCTGAAGGTGAAGACATTTATGCTCCCGGACACCCTGACTTGAGGGCTCTGGTGCTAGGGGCATCGGCACCTAATAACCTGGCTGTAAGAGCAGACAGTGGCATTGAAAGCTTTTCCGACCTGGAAGGAAAGAGGATTAATCCGGGCGGAATGGGCACAGCTACAGAACAAATTACCCAGAATGTTTTAGAGGTACTGGGTATTGAGCCTGATTATCAGTTCATGGGCATGGATGATGCCATCGATGCCTTGAGGGACGGTCACATTGACGGCTTTTTCAAAACCGCCGCTACACCTGACGCTCCCGATGCTGTAATCCAGGAACTCCAGATGACAGCCGATATCAGGACAATCGGTTTAACAGAAGAAGAGGCAGACATGATTCGTGATGCGAACGCTGCCTTTATTTATGAAGTTCCGGCCGGTACTTACGAGAATCAAGATGAAGATCTGCTGGCCAAGGGCACTGCCTATGTTTCCCAGACCAAGAAAGATAACCTGACCCGTGAAGAAGCATATGACTTTGCCCTGGTAGGGTTTACCATGCAGGATAAGCTGGAAGATACTACACCTGGGCCAGTTATGGAAGATATCATCGAAGTCCAGTTTGCAGCCGCTCCCTATTACTGGCATGCCGGTGTTATCGATCTGCTGCTTGACCTGGGTTACGAGTTGGATGATATGCCGGAAGAAATTATTCCTCCGGAATTCTAGAATCAAAACCTAAACCGGATAACTGCCGGCATTATAAAGGATTTTTCTAACAGCCTTTGTAATGCCGGCTTACCGGTTGTTGAAATTTCATAGATTTTAACGGCAAAGGAGGTTATGCACAAGGCATGTCAGAAGAATCGGCAATACCAAAAGAGGAAAAGAATATCAAAATACGACAACTGGAAGGCATTTATAAGCAGATCATTAAATATGCCGCCATCGGTTTCACTTTATTTCAGCTTTACACGGCTTTTTTTGGGATGCTGCCGCACATGGCCCAGCGTTCGATCTTTATCGGCTTGGGGCTTTTTATTATGCTCGGCAGGCAGCAATTCAGAGCCAAGTCTACTTCGGAAAATAAAATACCCGTATATGATATCATCCTGATGATAATTGTCCTTATTGCGACTTTATATGTAACCTTCAATTACCAGGAACTAATTTTTAGAAGGTTGCACCCAACACCCCTGGAGTATGTCCTGGCTATATCTTTGCTGCTGATTGGCTTTGATGTGGCCAGGAGATCCATCGGCTGGCCGTTGATCATACTGGCTGTTTTTTTCCTGATCTATGGTTTTTTTGGAGAAATGTTTCCCGGGACCTGGAGTCATTCCGGTATTGGGTTGCAGCTATTTGTCGGCAGGATGTACCTGGGTGATGCGGGGTACTGGGGTATGCTGGCTTCAATTTCAACTAGAATTATAGCGATTTTCTATATCTTTGGCCTGGTTGTGGTCGGAGTTGGCGGAGGAGAATCTTTTATTAAAATTGGCTTGCGTTTGGCCGGCAGGTTCCGAGGCGGCGCCGCCAAGGTCGCTACAGTAGGCAGCAGTCTCATGGGCATGATTTCCGGTTCCGGGATGGCCAATGCAGCGGCCACCGGCTCCCTGACTATTCCGATGATGAAAAGGCTAAAGTACAAACCCGAATTTGCTGCGGGAGTTGAAGCTGTCTCTTCGACGGGGGGCCAAATTATGCCGCCAATTATGGGCGCGGGAGCCTTTATGATGACCGAGATTACTGGAATTCCCTACCTTACCATCGCTGTGGCCGCCATCATACCGGCCTTCCTGTTTTATTTTGGCGACATGCTGGTGATCGACTTGCGGTCCAGGAAAGACAATATCGCCCCCGTTCCTTCCAATGAAATACCGAAATGGGTTGACGCCTTTAACCTTGAGGCCTTGCTGCAGTTGATCATCCCGG
>PWFM01000016.1 GCA_003553895.1 Syntrophomonadaceae bacterium
CCGCCCACAACCGGACGACTACCATCACCTGATCTCTCAAGAGCCGATGAACGCGTACGCGGAAGCCTCCGGGCTCCCCGCATGCGCGGCCGCTCGCCTGCGCGCGACGGCACGGCTCTTTGACAAATCGGAAGCGCTCCCAAACGCCGCGGCCCCCGGCCGCGGTTTCCGATTGCCTTTGTCAACCGAGAGGACTTCACCATGGAACATCACAACGACCGATATCCCTGGATCCGGCGCCAGCCCGGGATCCCGTTCGACGACCTTTTCCTTCACGCCACCGCGGGCGAGGACACCGGTCTCGCCCGCTGCTTCATCAAGCGCTGGCTGCGCACGGTGCTGCGCCACGCCTCCGACCCGATCCGGATCGAAGACACCCCCGAAGGACGGCGGGTCACCTGCATGGGCGTTCTTCGCGTTCGCGTCGCCAACGCGGCGGGCGGTCACCGCACGATCATCGAGGACCGGGAGTGGCAGTGGGCCGACGACCTCGAGCGCTATGTACCGCAATGGGTGGTGCGCGAGGAGGTGGAGCCGCTGCGGCCGCACCTCCGTGAACCCACCCTGCGCATCGGCCTGCTGAACCCCTGGGTGCTTGCCGCCGCGGCACAGTGGGAACAGGCCTCCCCGGCAGTTGGAGCGCACGATCCGCACGAGCGGAACCGGCGGCTCCTGCGCTGGAGCGGGCAGCCGGCGTTTCAGTGGATCCGCGCCTGGATCGACGAACCCACACTCCAGCGGATGCTGGGGCACGCGCTGGGCATCCGCCCGGTCGTGGTGTACCTGGCCCGCAAGGCCTGGGGATATGGCTGCGACGACGCCAGGGTCTTCAGCGTGATCGCGGCGCACCGGAGGTGGTTCGCCCGTCTCGCCGTGCAGGCACCCACGCTGCTGGGCATCGGCGAGTCGCTGCTGCGCCTGGGCTTGCCGCTGGACCCGGCGCGGTATCCGGCGGGCGCCATCCGGGCCTGCCTGCGCCGGCACGGGCTCACCGAGGCCGGCTGCCGCCTGCTTCAGCGCACGCCCGATGCCAGAGAGCGGCTCGAGCACCTGCTGATCAACTGGACCCATCCCTCGGATCTCGTGCACTGGCTGAACGCCCACGTGCGGGCGGGGCTGGACCGGCTCACGCACGGGCGGTTCGAGTCGGCGGTCGCAGGGCTCACGGTGTGGCACGACGGGACGGCCCGTCACCGGTTGCCGGAGTCGCTGTTCCGCCTGCTGGCCCGCGAGGCGCTGCGGGCCGAGGCGCGGGGCGGCCTCGAGAAGTGGCTCGCGGGTGAGGAGTGGGAAGCGTTCGAGCGCTGGTACGCCCACAACCCGGGCTTCGGGCCGGACCCCAACCAGGCGCGGGCGGGATGGCGCTGGCTGTGCCGGCACGTGGAACGGCAGGAGCGCAAGCGGCTACTCGCCCAGCTTTCGGCACAGCGTTATGCCCTGCGCGAGTACCGCCACGAAGGCCTGGTGGCCCACGCGCTGGAGAGCGTGTCGGAGTTGCGGGAGGAGGGTACGGCCATGCGCCACTGCCTACGGATGGCGGTCTTCCCCGGGGAACCCTGGTTGGAGCAGTTTGCGCAGGGCGCCGTCCGCTTTTTCTCCATCCGCGAGACCGGGCAGGGGAAGCGCGTGGCGACCCTGGAGATCGAGCGCGGCGACGACGCCGGAACGTGGATGGTCGGCGAGTGCCAGGGGCCGTTCAACCAACCTCCCTCGGCGCAGACTCTGGGCTTTGCAGGGCGCCTCGCGCAGGCCTATGCCGCAGCCAACGACCCGGCCGCCGACACGGACGCCGGAACCAGGGCCGCCTGAGCGGTTTGCGGGGATTTTCCCCCCGCATGTCCAACCCCGCGCTAGCCTGAACCCATGGATCAAGGCCCCCCGGACGGGGCACCGCCGATTTAAGCACCAACTTGCGGGCGGGATACCAAGTACAGCTAAAGCGGCGACGGTCCCCGGCCCCGGGACCGGTTCTCGCCGGACGCTCCCGGGGCCCTGAGGAGATCGTCATGCCCGCATCCGCCGCGCGCGCCCGGAAGTCCCGCGCCGCCCGTTCCCCCATGCCATCCCGGCTGCCGGCCCTCGGCGTGTTCGGCTTCGACCGGCTGGAGCCGGTGATCCTGGCCGCGCTGGTCACCGAGGACCCGCTGCTGCTGATCGGCCAGTCCGGGACCGGCAAGACCTACCTGCTGAACACGCTGTCCGAGGCGCTGGAGCTCGAGCACCGCCACTACAACGCCAGCCTGATCGCCTTCGACGACCTGGTCGGGTTCCCGTACCCGGAGCAGGAGTCGGGCACGGTGCGTTTTCTCGAGACCCCGGCCACCGTCTGGCAGGCGGAGTCGGTGCTGATCGACGAGGTCAGCCGCTGCAAGCCGGAGCACCAGAACCGCCTGTTCGCGCTGGTGCACGAGCGCCGGGTGCAGGGCATCGCGCTGCCCCGGCTGCGCTACCGCTGGGCCGCGATGAACCCCTGTTCCGCCGACCAGGACGGCGACGAGACCTACACCGGCTCGGAGGCGCTGGACCCGGCGCTGGCCGACCGCTTCGCGCTGTTCGTGCGCGCGCTGGACTGGGACGGCCTGTC
>PWFM01000029.1 GCA_003553895.1 Syntrophomonadaceae bacterium
CAGGATCGAGGGCTTATAACTTTCAGCCGAATCAATAATTTTATCGGGCAGCAGGGCCAGGGTTTTAACCAGGGTTATTTCCTCTTCTTTTTCTAGCCTGGCTGCCGCCTCGTCTTTCCAGGCCAGGAGTCCGGGTTCCGCTTTGCGAATAATACTGCATATCCTGGCATGGGCATACTGAATATAAGCGGCTGTTTCTCCAGAAAAATCGAGCACTTTCTCCCAATCAAATTCTATATTTTTAACCCGGTCATTACTCAGATCCCCAAATCTAACCGCTCCCAGGCCGACCGCTTCAGCAGCGCCTTCTTTGTCCTCCAGGTCAGGATTCTTCTCTTCTATAATCTCCCGGGCCATTTCGACTGCCCGGTCCAATACTTCTTCCAGCAGGATGATTTTCCCGGCCCGAGTAGACATGCGCCCTTCTTTGAAGCGAATCATGCCAAAAGGCACATGTACACATTGCGAAGACCATTCAAAACCGAGCAGTTCAAGGACTTTAAAAAGCTGCTGAAAATGAAGGGTCTGTTCAGCACCCACCACGTACAGTGAACGGGCAAAGTTAAAAGTTTCTTTCCGGTATATTGCCGCCGCCAGGTCTCTTGTGATATAAAGAGTAGCTCCATCCTTTTTGCGAAGCATTACCGGAGGGAGGTTATGCGGTTCCAGATCGACAATTAGCGCCCCTTCGCTTTCTTTGGCAATTCCTTTTTCTTCAACCAGTTCGATCGTGCGCTCAAGCATCTGGTTATAGTGACTTTCCCCGTGGTAGTGTTCAAATTCTATGCCCAGTCGGCTGTAAATTGAAGCATAGGCTTCCAGGCTTAGTTCTTTAAAATGTTCCCAGTAGGAAACTGCTTCCGGATCAGCACTTTCCAACTTTTTAAACCAGGACCGGGCCTCCTCATCAAGGGTGGGTTCTTCTTCGGCTTCCTGGTGAAATTGCACATAAAGGCGGTAAAGGTATTCAACGGGATCCTCTTTTAGTTTGCTATCTTCACCCCAGCGTTTATAGGCCACGATCAGCTTGCCGAACTGAGTTCCCCAGTCACCGAGGTGATTAATCCCGATACTGTTATAACCGAGAGCCCTGTAAAGGAGATACAAGGAATGTCCAATTACAGTAGAACGGATATGCCCGACCCCGAAAGGTTTGGCTATATTAGGAGAAGAATAATCAACGGTTACATTCTGCCCCTTGCCAATATCGGCATGTCCATAGCGGTCTTTTTCATTTCCTACTTTTTTTAACACTTCGAGGTTGTAGGCTTGCGGGGCAATATAAAAATTAAGATAGGGACCCCGGGGCTCAGCTTTTTCCCAAAGGTGACCTTGCTGTTCGGAAAGTTGTTCCGCAAGTTCTTTTGCGATTACTGGTGGGGGTTTCTTCAGGGTTTTGGCCAGTGTAAAACAGGGAAAAGCCAGGTCTCCGTACTCCGGCTCCGGAGGAACTTCAATCAGTTCTCGGACCCGATCGGCTTTCATATCGACTAAAGGCGCTAGTACCTCTCCAATCTCTTCCTTTAATTTCTGCATATATCGTTATCTCCTTAGCGCTTTATCACTTATTTTAGCTTATAGACTATTATTTTACAAATATTTTTCCCTTTTATAGCCAGGGTATGGCGCTTTTTTGAAGAGGCTTGCTTAATTGGTTACTGCTCCGGGTTAATAAAATAAGGCCGGTGGCGAAAACGGCCCAGTGAAGGATACCCTTCCGGCGGCTCCCAATATTCGCCATCAACCAGGATCTCAACCCTCTGAACTCGGCTGTTTTCGAAAACAGTCATAATCAGCGAGTCCAGGATCAGTTCGGATTGCAGCTTTTCTTGTTCTCCACCTTTTTCCGGAAATATTTTCTTGAAAGAATAGGTCAGGTTAACCTGGATATGTTCCCTGGAGATCCGCAAGTCAATTATATCCAGGCCGGAAGGAACAAACGGCAGAGCCCGGCATGATATAAGAGCCTGATCAACCAGGTGCTGTAAATCAGCTTCTTTATCATTTTCCGTAGCTGCTTCCTGCACTTTCAAGTAGTAACGATTACCGCTCATAACCGGTCTATAGACCGGTTTTTCCCACCGGTAAGGGCTGAGAGGTTGATCAAGCACCAGGTCTTCTCCAAAAACTTCCAGGGGCTCTCCATCAACCGTCAGCACAATTTCTTCAACCTCAGAAAAAGAACTGATGGTAAGGAGCAGGGAATCAAGCGCAGTTGTACTTGGAGCTTCACCACTTAATTCAGCCAGTTCAGGCGGTATTTCCAGAGTGACAAGACCCTCTTCCCCCGAAAATTCAACTTCGATAGGAACCTCTTTCTGGGGAATGGTCCGGTAAAGAGCGCTCCCGCGGGCCGGACCGCGGATCAATTCCTCTACTGCAGCTTGAATTGGATCATCTGTTTCATTTAAAGATCTGGTGACAGGGACCAGGTTTGAATTTTCATCTATGAAATAGAGGGGAACCTTTATTTCATCAGCCTTTTGTTCGGTTGAAACCGGGTTATAAATGGGGACTTTGGCTACATCATTTTCTGTTTCGGCGAGTAGTGGTTCCAGGTTAATAAGATCAATATATCCGTCTTCACCACCTACTACTACGAGATGCGGATGACCCGATTTGACCAGTTTTTCAACCCGCATGGCCACTTCCCAACTGTTCACTTCTACCCCCTGCCGGTCAAGAATTTTCATTTGAGTATAATCTTCGCGGTAATGACGCCAGGAACTGGACACAATATACTGGCCATCAGCGGTAAAAGAAAACAGGGACCCATCGGCAACCCTCTTGTTCCATAGCAAATTATCAGTTAAATCGTAATAGTACAGGTTTTCATCCGCGCCCTCCTGGTTTCCGTAAACCAGGAGACGGTTATAGTTCTGGGGGTTGAACATTACTGTTTGAGGATTAAAGGGTATTTCGTTCTCCCATAAGGCCTGGCCCTGAGAATCATAAACGGTTAGTTTCTTCTCTTCTGAAGCCGCCATGCGGCTTCCATGCCTCGACACGGCTGTCAGGCGTTTGCCTTCATACGACCAGAGCTCTTCACCGTCAATATTAACCGCGCTAAAAGTCGGTTGTTCATCTTCCATATGGGTAAAGAAAACACTGGCCTGTTCAAGGTATTCACTGGAAAGATAAAGGTTTTTGACCGGTCCGCTATCAAGAGACCACTTCAGTTCTCCGTCCCGGTTGTAAAATTCGATGATATGGCTTTCAGCCTCTTCATCCACCCGGGCAGCAGCCACCCAGTTGGCATTGGGAGCAATAGCCACATGTTCAACAGGGGGCCCTTCATTCTGCCAGGAAAACTCCAGATCGGTGGAGGTAAAGTAAAGTAACCCGCCTTCTGTGCCGGTAACGACATAGTTGCCGCAGGA
Source organism: Syntrophomonadaceae bacterium (assembly GCA_003553895.1). Classification (GTDB taxonomy): domain Bacteria; phylum Bacillota; class Dethiobacteria; order DTU022; family DTU022; genus B1SED10-74M. Next base: position 3,381 of record PWFM01000029.1, read on the forward strand.
AGATAGTTTTGCCTGTCTGGGCGCAGTAGAAAAACTTTTATCCCAGCGTAATCTTCTTTCCTGATCAAGGAGGCTAATCATTTGCTGATCAGTACTAAACAAGATCCCGGTCAAATTGTGGTCAACGCTGAGATCATATATTTCAGCGCTGGAAAACCAGAGGTCGTAGAGCGCACCACCTTGATCGGGGTCCTGGGGATCTACAGTTACCCCTGTTTGTTCCGGCGCAGGCATTAGCTGTAAGATCAGCATATATACTCCGGCCAACATAAACAGAGCGGCCAGGGCAATTATATAATAAAATGGCTGGACATTTTTCATCAAAAAACACCCCCGAATAACAAAACCAGAGTGTTAAATATTGTATCATACCCCCGGGCTCTTGCGAAAACTAAAACAATTAAAATTTAATGAAGCCGGGTTAAATATCCCTAACAATTATTCAACAGCGGGCAGGGCAAAATAAAAGCTGCTTCCCTGGCCTTCTTCCCTTTCCACCCAAACCCTGCCGTTGTGTTTGGCTACAATTTCACTGACGATGGCCAGGCCCAATCCTGTTCCGCCTCCTTCCCTGGAACGGGCTTTGTCAACGCGGTAAAAACGTTCAAAGATGAAACTCTGATCTTCTTTGGGAATACCGCTACCGGTATCTTCCACAGTTATAATTACTTCGCCTTCAACCTGGTCAAGAGATACCGTTACAGAACCACCGGTAGGAGTATAGTTCAGGGCGTTATCGAGCAGGTTAGAGACAACCTGGCGAAGCTGCATGGGCACAGCCGACACTTTCATCATTTCCTCCGGGATAAGTTCAATCAAATCCACACCGGACTGTTTGAAACGATACCTGTTTTCCTTGATCATATCCTTGAGCAAGAAGTTCATGGTTACCTCTTCATATTCGACCCGGTTCTTTTCCAGCTTGGACAATTCCAGCAGGTCATTAACCAGTTGGACCAGGCGATCAAGCTCGTTATCAAGATCATCGACAAACTCTTTCTGCTGCTCAGGATCCATATCATGCTCCTTGAGTGACTTAGTTAAAAGGCTCATAGTAGTTAAAGGTGTGCGGACCTCGTGGGCAACATCGGCGGCAAATTTCTTTAAATTATTGGTATAGTAGTTAAGACGCTTGGCCATAACGTTAAACTGATCGGCAAGACGACCAATCTCATCACCTGAAGTAAATTCAATATGCTGATCAAGCTTGCCTTCAGACATCTTTCTGGCCGCAACAGTAAGTTCTTCCAGAGGGCCTGTAAAACGGCGGGCCAGGGCAATCGAACCACCGCCTACAATAGCCATGGCCAGGACCGTTGATAAAAATAGGAAGATCCGAATATCGGCCAGGGTTTGATGCACATCTTCCAACGAGGTAGAAAGAAAAATAACCCCGATGATATCTCCGTTTCCTTCTTTGACCGGAATAGCCATCTGCATAATCTGATGCCCTATCCTTTCGCTGTAGGTAATACTGTTGCTTACTTCTCCGTCAAGGGCATTTTTAACATCTTCGTGGTCGAGAGTCTGATTGAGAAGGCCACCGACCCGGACCGAGTCTCCCACAACCATGCCCTGGTCATCAATGAATACGACCCGGGCACCGGCCTGACGGCTAATATTTTCAGCCAGGGAACTCAAACGAACAGTATCTATCTGGCCTCTTAGATGACCAACCAGGAATTCCGAAGCCAAGAATCCGGTCCGCTGAAGATGTTCCAGAAGGTTGTTCATGTGGTAACGTTCCAGAGTGGAGTATAAAAAGAGGCTTATAATCAACATGACAGCAAGGATTATGGCCAAAAAAACGGCCGTCAAACGAAACCGGATGCTGTAAAACCTCGACATTAAATATCCTCCCTGAGTTTATAACCCGTGCCCCAAACAGTAATAATATATTCCGGGTTGGCCGGATCATTTTCAATCTTTTCCCTCAGATGCCTGATATGCACATCAACAGTACGGACATCCCCATAGTAGTCATAACCCCAGACCTGGGCTAACAACTGCTCCCGGGAATAAACATTGCCGGCATTGAGAGCCAAAAAGCTGAGCAGCGCAAACTCTTTTGAGGTCAAATTAATTTCTTTATCCCCCAGCCGTACTCTGTGCTGCAACAGATCAATCTGCAGTTTACCGATTTGTATTTGTTTCCGAGACTCTTCTTGCGAAGCTGTGCTGCGTCTCAAGATCGCTTTGATCCTGGCTACAAGCTCACGTGAATTAAATGGCTTGGTCAGGTAATCATCAGCGCCCAGTTCCAGACCGAGCACTTTGTCAATATCTTCACTACGGGCAGTTAGCATGATAATCGGCACTTCCAGTTTTTTGCGAATCCGGCGGCAGACTTCAAAACCATCAACCTCGGGTAACATCAAGTCCAGGACTACAACATCCGGTTTCAAGGAAAAAACTTTTTCCAGCGCCTCTTCGCCATCATAAGCGGTATCCACCCGGAAACCCTCTTTTTGCAGGTTAAAGGTCAGGGCCTTAACCAGCGTTTTTTCATCATCGACAATTAAAACGAGCTCATTGCTCATGGAATGAACCTCCATTATCGGAATTATGGTATACCTTGATTACTTTTTTAAAATCCTCCCACACGTATTTCTTTTTACCGGGATCCCTGAGCAAGGCGGCAGGATGAAATGTCGCCATGTAGCGCCTGCCGCCGATCTGGCGCCATTGCCCGCGAAAACGCGTAATGGCAGCCTCTTTGTCAATCAGCGTTTTTGTAGCCAGGGATCCAAGACATATTATTATTTCAGGATCTATCAGCTCGAACTGCCTTCTCAAGTAAGGCAGACATGCCTCTATTTCCGGTTGTGAGGGCAACCTGTTGTTTGGTGGACGGCATTTGACAATATTAGTGATATAAACTTCATTCCGGTCAATTGAGGCCGCCTCTAAAATCCGGTTCAGCAACTGCCCGGCCCTGCCAACAAAGGGAATACCCTGCCGGTCTTCGTCGCTGCCTGGACCTTCTCCAACCAGCAACAGATCCGCCCCGGGGTTGCCTGCTCCGAAAACAACCTGCCGGCAGTTTAGTCTCAAGGAACAGCGCCTGCAGGTCAGAGCTTCCTCTTCCAAAGAATCCAGTTCCTGCCTGGAATCATCAGGTGTGGATGTGCCGGCATGCTTTTCTTTCTCCAATGGCAATTCTTCCCGTTCACTGATTAGATCTAAAAGAGATTTCTGGCGCTCATCCTTGATACTAACCACCCCGCTATTGTATCCTATTATATAAATTTATACCTATTTATTGAAAGCAAAAAGCTACTTATTCTGGAGGAGAAACCATCAGCGAACGGCGGCGTTGAAAACGACATTCAGCCAGCTCGAGCAGCCTGCCGACAAGATCTTCATAGTTGATCCCGCTGGCCTCCCAAAGCTTTGGATACATACTAATACTGGTAAAACCGGGTATGGTATTTATTTCAATCAAAGTGACAGTTTCGGTCAAGGTGTTGACAAAAAAGTCTACCCTCGCCAACCCGCTCGCCTCGATAGCTTTAAATGCCCGGGCGGAATAATCTCTAACCCTGTTTTCCAAATTTTCTCCCAGCTCAACCGGGATAACAAGCTCTGAACGATCATCAATATACTTGGCCCGGTAATCGTAAAATTCGTTGCATGGAATTACCTCTCCCGGCCTGGAAGTATATGGCTCCAGATCGCCTAATACGCTGCATTCAATTTCCCTGCCTTCCAGGAAAGTTTCAACAATCACTTTATCATCATAGAGAAGAGCCTCTTCAACAGCAGCCACCAGCTTATCGGCTGTGCGGACCTTGGTAATACCCACGCTGGAGCCCAGGTTGGCCGGCTTAACAAAGCAGGGCATCCCGATTTCTTCTGTCACCCGGGCCAACCATGAATGTTCATTGCCGTTCCATTCCCAGCGGTAAAAATAGATAAAGCGGGCAACCGGGAGCTCGTTTTCTTTAAACAGCGTTTTCATTACTACTTTATCCATGGCTACGCTGGAGGCAAGCACTCCTGAACCGACATAAGGAAGGCCGGCCATTTCAAATAATCCCTGGATAGTGCCGTCTTCACCGTAGGTGCCATGCAGGACGGGAAATACGATATCAAGAGGCTGGTAAAACCACTCTGAAGGAGATAGGGCCGATTGCACAAGCAGACCGGGGCGATTGGGATCAGTTATAACAACCGCTGCGCCCGCTTCGCGCGGAGGACGGTTTTCCCAAAGGGCCAACCAGGCATCCGGGCCGGTAAACCAGGCTCCTTCCCTGGTTATGCCAACGGGAATAATTTCATATTTTTCCTTGTCGATCGCATCCATAACTGAGGCTGCGGAACGTAAAGAAACAACATGCTCTCCCGATCTCCCGCCGAACACGACCGCTACCTTCTTGCGCTTCATTATTGCCAACAACTCCCCACTGTAGTTGGACTTTGCCTGATTATTTATTCATTATGATTATATCATACCCTGGGAATCAAGGTAGAGGGCAAAATACAAAGAAAATCCCCAATATTTCAGGCAGGTACGTTATAATCATGAATTGGAAGCATTAATTTGAATACGGCAAACCGGAGATTTTTCAAGCGGGCCATGAACATCCAAACCTAGGTACCGGGATCAGGGGATAGTAATTTGAAACAGCCAATCATAAAAAAACCGAAAAGTGCAAATCAGGCTCCGGCAGTGATGTTAGGCGCGAACTTTTATACAGCGCTTGGAGCAATTCGTACCCTCGGAAGAAGGAATATACCGGTTTATGCACTGGACTACTACTTTCCCAATGCCTACGCCCTATCTTCTCGCTATGTAACTCAAAAAATTCTTTGCCCTAATATTAACGTCGATGAAGCAGCTTTGGCCCACTTTTTGATGGATCTGGGCCGAGAATTTGAGCAAAAACCGGTCTTGATGGCAAGCGCTGATAGCTATGCCCTTTTGATCTCCCGGTATGCGGAAGAACTGGCTCATTATTACCTTTTTCCTGTTAACCCTCCGGGCTTGCTGGAGCAAATCATCACTAAAAATGGCCTTTCCATCCTGGCTGAAAAGCATGATTTGCAAACACCAAAAACTTTTACTGTTAATCAAGATATTGATCCACGCCAGGTTGCCGAGTCCATTAGTTATCCCTGCATCATTAAACCGGCACTGTCTCACGAATTTGTCAAGGTATTCCGCCAAAAATGCCTGTTTGCCGAACATGAAAAACAACTGCTGCAGGCTCTTGAAACTGCGTACTCCAGCGGCCTGGCAGTCATGGTCCAGGAAATAGTGCCCGGCTTCGACGATCAGATGTTTGTATTTGACTTCTATGTAAACCGGGAAGGTCGAATTACACACACTATGACAGCTCAAAAACTGCGCCAGTTCCCGATTAATTTCGGTTCCTCAACCCTGACCCATCACCTTCACGATCAGTCCCTTGTCGACATGGGCAAAAAATATATTGAGCGCCTTGGCTACCGCGGCTACGGGGAGATTGAATTTAAAAAGCACCCTGAAACCGGGCAATTATACCTGATCGAGATCAATGCCCGCCTGAGTACGCTTAATGTGCTATTCGACAAGTGCGGGCTTGAATTTACTTACGTGCAGTACAGGGATCTGGTTGGCAACCCTCTTCCGGATTTCCATCTCAGGGAAGATAAACCCTGGGCCTTCTGGCATGCATACGAAGATATGATCAGTGTTGCCGCCTACCTGAAGTCCGGGCAGCTTAAGCCAGACCAGGTTATCCGGCCATGGCTTACTCACCACAAAGCCCACGCTATCTGGGCAGCAGACGATATTAAACCACTTTTTTCTTTTTGCAAACTAATCATCAACAAAATTTTCGGCAAGATACGCCGTATAATAGTAAGCGGCCTTGGGCGGCAAAAAAATATAACTTAAAGCCGACTGCACATTCAGGTGTCAATAACCCCGCACCGACTTACCAGGCTGGTTGATCACCGTTTCAGATATAATAAACATTCTAAAACGAAAGGGCCGCCTTTTGTGGCAACCCTTTTTATCTCTTAACTTCACCGTTCACTGGAAAGCTCAGGCTGTAAATGTCTCAAGCTTCTTCTTCCTTTTGCGCCCGGGCCTCTTCAATAATTTGTTCTGCCACATTGTGGGGCACTTCTTCGTAGTGTGAAAATTCCATGCTGAAAAAGCCCCGGCCCTGAGTCATCGAACGGAGGTCTATAGAGTATTTAAACATTTCGGCCATCGGGACCTGAGCCTTGATTTTTTGCATATTCCCTTCAGGCTCCATACCCTGGATCCTTCCCCGTTTACTGTTTAAATCACCCATGATATCGCCCATGAATGCTTCAGGAACAAGAACTTCTACGTTCATTATCGGTTCCAGCAGCACGGCACCTGCCTCATCCATTCCTTTACGGAAAGCCAGCGCTCCGGCTACCTTAAAGGCCATCTCTGAGGAGTCTACGGTGTGATATGAACCGTCAACCAGCCTGACTAAAACATCCACAACCGGATAACCGGCAACCACCCCTTCTTCCATTGCTTCCTGGATGCCCTTTTCTACAGCCGGCACGTATTGCCGCGGCACTGATCCGCCAAAAATCTTGTTTTCAAATACGAGTCCTTCGCCAGGCTCAGAAGACTCCAGTTCGATGTAGACATGACCGAACTGGCCGCGACCTCCTGACTGTTTCTTGTGCTTACCTTCCACCCGGGCCTGTCCTTTTATTGTTTCCTTGTAGGGGACTTTGGGAGTGGAAAGCTCAACGTCTACACCGAACTTTTGGGCCAGGCGGTTTACAATGATATCCAGGTGCAGTTCGCCCATGCCGGAAATAACCGTTTGTTTCGTTTCGACATTCCTTTCCATCCTGAAGGTCGGATCTTCTTCGAGGAAACGAGAAAGCCCGCTGCCAACCTTATCCTCATCTCCTTTAGTTTTTGGCTCTACTGCAAAAGAAATAACCGGATCGGGGAAATCTATGGCCGGAAAAACAAGCGGATTACCCTTGTCGCAAAGAGTGTCGCCGGTAACGGTGTTTTGGAGCTTGGCAGCGCAGGCAATGTCTCCGGCAACAACTTCCTCCATCTGAATCTGGTTCTTCCCGCGCATTGAAAAAACCTGTCCAAAACGCTCAGTCAAATCCTGGGTGGAATTGTAGACCTGACTGTCGGGCTGGATATTGCCGGAAAAAACTCGGAAGTAGTTGATCCGACCCACATAGGGGTCGGCCAGAGTTTTAAATACAAAAGCAGACATCGGCTCGTCGTTGCTAAGTTTACGGGTAACTTCATCTTTACTGCCGGGGATATATCCCTTTATTTTCTCTTTATCGAGAGGGGTGGGAAGGTAGCGCTTGATCAGATCCAGCAACGGCTGGGTTCCAAAATTTTTCGAGGCTGCACAGCAAAGAACAGGGATTGTTTTGCCTTCCAGGACTCCCCGTCGCAGACCTTCGTTTATTTCATCATCGGTCAGTTCTTCGCCCTCCAGGTATTTTTCGAGGAGGCTGTCATCGGCCTCGGCAATCGCTTCAACCAGTTTTTCCCTTAGCTCGCGGGCATTGTCGACCAGATCTGAGGGAATATCTTCTTCGGTCGTTTTCATACCATCATCAGAAAACATGATTGCTTTTTGCCTAACCAGGTCAACAACCCCTTTAAAGTCTGCTTCCTGACCAATGGGCATCTGCAGGGGGGCCACATTATGTCCGAAATTATCCCGAAGCTGTTCCAGGGTCCCTTCATAATCGGCATTTTCGCGATCCAGTTTGTTGATGGCCACAAGACGGGGCAGGTTGTAATCATCTGCGTAACCCCATACTTTTTCTGTGCCAACTTCAACACCCGAAACAGCACAAACGACCGTTACAACACTATCGGCAGCTCGCAGAGCGCCAAGGACATCACCAATAAAATCAAAATAGCCCGGCGTGTCAAGCAAATTAATCTTGATCCCGTCCCACTCCAGGGGAGCCAGACCCAGGTTTATAGTCACCTGTTTCTTGATTTCATCAGGGTCATAATCGGTAGTGGTGTTACCCGACTCGATTTTTCCCTGGCGGTTAATTGTCCCTGACGTAAAAAGCAGCGCTTCGGTAAGTGAAGTTTTTCCGGCACTGCCGTGGGATATTAATGCCACATTGCGAATATTTTCGCTGTTGTACTTCTTCATATATAGACCTCCTCAATACCACCCGCCTGTTGTTACAACCGGGTTAGTATATTATTAACCAGTTTTCAATGTATACACCCTACCATTATCGCAAAAAAAATGCAAATAGAAAAGAGCCCGCGATGGTTCTCAGTTCTGACGCATGAAACTCTTTTAAGCAAGCGCAATCCTTGCGATCACCCTTCATGATAGCAGTAATTTCCAATTATTTCACTTTATCCTTTCTCAACACTCTTTCGTGAAATCACTC